>JALEIQ010000049.1 GCA_022769795.1 Clostridiales bacterium | reverse complement strand
CGCTGTTCCGCACAAAGGGCGCGGATTTCTTCCTGAAAAAGGCGTGATACAAAATGCGGGCACCTCGTCTATAAAACGCTGCACCCGCTCCGATAATTTGCACCCGTTATTGCACCCAACAGGGTGCATCGTCCCATGTATCATAGTTCACCGGATTAGCCATATCATCTACCAGCTTTTGAACCAAAGGCTGGTAGATTTCTTTTGCCCCCCTGATATCGATAAAACCCGGATTGCTTTAAGAGGAAGCGGACACAGATAAGAATCCTCTGGAAAAATATCGCGGCATTTCGCGGCTTTGTTCCAGATTTTAAACGGAGCAAGCAGCAATTCATGCACACATGTGTGTTATCTGGACATGAAACAGCCTTCCTGCCGTAGATTGGATTTCCTCAATTCCACAGCAGGAGGGCGCTTTATTTTACTGCCTGCTTTCCTTTAAGAATTCAACTCGGGCGACAAAGACAGGCGTAAAAAGCGGCCAGTCGCAGGGCCTGACCGCAAAGCTATTGCATATGGCGTCAAAATGGTTTCTCTCTGCCGGTATCTAGCCGTTATTTCGCGTTGATTTCCGCAACGGCGGTTTCCGCGGCGGTCTTGCCAGCGGCGGTGTACAGGCCCAGAGAGAAGGAGCCGACATAGTAGTCGCCAAACAGGGTGGAGGTGGCGCACTCGCCAACGGCGAACAGGTTGTCAATCGGCTGATCCTCGGTATTCAGCACATGGAAGGCCTCGTCCGTAATCGCGCCGCCGATGGTGCCCAGGCTGGTGGGAGAAAGGTAGATGGCGTACAGGCCGCTTGCGTCATTATAAGCGATCAGATGATCGGCGTCCTTGCCAAATTCGGCGTCCGTTCCGGCCTTGCAGGCATCCTGATAGGCGTCGTAGGTCGCCCGCAGCGCAGTAGGCTCCATGCCCAGCGCCTCCGCCAGCGCCTCCACGGTATCGCCGTGCGCCACGGTGTACTTGCCGCCGTTTTCAGCAATCGCCTTGATCTGCGCGAGCAGCGCGGCGTCGGTATGCGCCTCGTCGTAGATCGCATAGTAAGCCGGGGACGCCTCGCGGAGCAGATACGTGTTGAGCATGTAGTTCAGCATGGGGTTTTCGTTGCAGAAACGCTTGCCCTCCGCATTGACGATCAGCTTGTCGCCTGGGTTCGGCGTGTTGCTCCAATCCATGTGGAACGCATACGGGAAGGTAGGCACCTCGGATTTGATGAAGGGGCCGTTGCCCATCTTCGCGCCGATGGCCTCCATCATGTGCGCGCCGTCGCCGGTCGCGCCGGGCGTCGCTTCATTCGCCAGGCGAATGGTCGCCATTTCAGGGTTGTTCGCCTTGATCGCCTCGGTATCATAGGTGGAACCGCCGGTGGCGATGATGACCTTCTTGGCGTAGATGTTGTAGGAGCCGGAGCGGTTTTCAACCTTCACGCCAACCGCCTTGCCATCCTCCATCAGAATCTCCGTGGCGCGCGTGCTGGTCAGCGCCACGCCGCTCTTGGAGAAGAAGTAATCGGTCAGTTCCTTGGTCATGCCGGCGCCGTGCGCCAGATTGTGGCTCATAATCACGTTGCCAGCGTCGAAAACCTCCATCTGCACGCCCATGGTATCCATCAGATAGTCGATGGCGGAGCCGGTCTTGGCCGCCAGAGCAGCGAAGAAATCATAGTCAGGCTGGCGGACGGAATCCTCGTTCACCTTCTTGTAGTAGGTGACCACGCGCTCCAGGGAGTCGTCCAGGCTGTCGTCCACATGCGCCCCGTTCACGGTCACCAGATAGCCGCCCGCGATGATCAGCGTGCCGCCCAAGTAGGGCTGCTTCTCGACGAGAATCACCTTCGCGCCCTGGTCAGCGGCCGTCGCGGCGGCAACCTGCCCCGCCATGCCGCTGCCCACGACGACGATATCCGCTTCCATGTCCTCAGTCGCCATCTCGGCGTGCGGAACATCCACGCCGCGCAGAGCCTTCACATCCGCGCCAGCCTTTTCAAGCGCGTCCGCGGCGGCGTTAATCACGCCGTAGGAAGTGAGCGTCGCGCCCGCAACGGTATCCACGCCCAGGGACTGATAGCTCACGATGTCCTCGGGAATGCGGCTCAGCGGAAGCTCGGTAATGCCGGCGGAATCGTGATGCTCCTTCACGGTTACGGCCTCAATCTTCTCTTTGCTTACGGTCACGTCCACCGTAATCGTGCCAAAGCGGCCTTCGGCAGTTCCCTCGTAGGTGCCCGCGGTCATGCCAGCGGCCAGCGCAAAGCTGGGCAGCATCAGGCATAGCGCCAGCAGCCAAACAACGATTTTTTTCATATAGATTTCCTCCTTGTATTCATCAAGTGGGCTTCACCGCTTCATGTCTTGTTTTTCAAGCCTTCTTTACATACTCCGCGCCGGAATGCCACGCCTGGCCAACCTTTTCGCCCAAGGCGTAGTAGCCGTTGCGCATCTGGTCGAAGGCGAAGGCGTTCAGCTTCGCGGCGTCGATCCTGCCCTTTTCGTCCAAAACCTTCTCGTCGGCCAGCACGTTCACGATTTCGCCCAGTATTCGCACGCCGTAGGGCTGGTTTTGGAACTCCGCCACTTTGCACTCCAGCGTGAGCGGGTATTCGGTGACGACGGGCGCGTCCACCTTATCGCTCTTCACGGCGTGAAGCCCGCTGCGGGCGAACTTATCCGGCACCTTGTTGGCGGAGGCGATGCCGAAGAAGTCGGATTCCTTCAGCGTATCCGTGCCGGGCACGGCGAGGGTGAAGGCCCCACGGGCTTTCAGGTTTGCCACGGTCTTGTGATCGGCTTCCAGGTTGAGCGCCACCATGTTTTCCGCGCAGATGCCGCCCCAGGCCATCATCATTTCATCCACGCTGCCATCCTCGTTGTAGGTGCCGATCATGTAGGTCGGCATGGGGTAGAGATAGGGCTGAACGCCAAGGTTTTTCATCATTGTCATCGTCTCCTTTTCTATGATGCGCACAGCGCATGGTTGAATCATGCTTCGACCGACTTTCCCAGTTGATAGCGTCCCCTCAGGAAGACGACCGCACAATGCTGCAAAACCTTCGTCGCCTTCTCAAGGAGCTTCCCCAGGGCATTCCGCTGGGATTCTATGAATGCCCCTATCCTTTCAAACGGCTGCTTACCGCCGACGTTCTGCACTTTTGCTTAGATAGCGGACGCTTCCGCTTCATAAAGGATACGAGCTGTGATGTGGACAGCATCCGGGAAAAGCTGCGCATTCTCCAGGGAAGCGATATGATGCTGTACAACGCCAATACCGCAACGCTTCTGGACAGCCTCGCGGCGGGCGCGCATGGTTATACCGGCGTTATGGCCAACTTTCATCCACGGCTATACCGTTGGCTGACGCGGCACTGGCAGGATAGCCCTCGGGAGGCGCAGGAGCTCCAGGCCATCCTTTCTATGTGCGCATTGATTGAATTAAAAAAGTACCCTTCCTGCGCTAAACGTTATTTGCGGACAACCTGGGGCCTTGCGCTTGAGGATACGACCCGCAGGGATAAGGGAGCGCCGCTGTTTTTCCCAGCTGACGACGCGGAGCTTTTTCAGCTCAAACTGCTCTCGGACAGATGGGAGGCCCGGCTTGCGGCAGATGAAAATTGTGCTGCCACGGCAGCTCAATCATAAAAAATAGGAGGTTTTAGACATGAAAAGAACCAGGATCGTAGCCGCGCTACTGGCACTGACGTTAACCCTGTGCGCTTGGCCCGCCATGGCGGAAACCGCAGTGGACGCAACCCGTACAGGAACGCTTCGAATTCTCTATCCAGGCACGTCAGGCATTGAGCAGGCCTACATGGAAAAGTTCAAGGAAAGGTTCCAGCAACAGTATCCCAATGTGACGGTCGAGATTGACTACCTCGTATGGACAGACCTGCAAACCAAGTTCACCGTCATGGTGCAGAACAACGATTGGCCCGACATTGTAACCACCCAGGATTTTACCAGCTATCTTGCCATGGGCGTTCTCGACGAACTGAATCCTTACTTCGACGACACGCTTCCCCTGGAGAATTTCAGCAAGGTGGGGCTGGAATACACCACCGTGGACGGCAAGATTTATTCCGTACCCATCGGCATGAACAACTGGGCTCACATCGCCAACGCCGCCATTCTTGAGGAGATCGGCTGGAAGGCCGAGGACATCCATTCCTGGGATGACATCGTATCGACTGCGAAGGCCGCCTTTGAAAAAGGCTATTACGGATACACCTGTGCCGGTGCCAGCGGCGGCCGCTTTCTGTTCCGCGACTTGAGCATGGTTGCGCTTTCCAATGGCTTTTCGCCCGACGATACCTCTGAGGAAACACGGGACGCCTACATCCAAACCCTTCAGCTCTTTGCTGATTTGGCGCCTTATATGCCCGAGGCGCAAAGCACCTGGGGTTATGACGACCAGTACCGCCTCTTTGACGAGGGAAAAGTTGCTATCATGCATGCCGGCACCAATTACACCTCCGTGGCGGCTCCCTTTGGCCTGAACGCCATTAACGACGTTATTCCCATCGGCTTCCCCAAAGGGCCTTCCGGCTCTCAGGCATCCTGCATGATTAACGCCACCGCTCTTGCCATTCCCACGGGATGCACCCAGAAAGACCTGGCCTGGGCGTTTATCAAATGCGCCCTTTCACCCGAATGCATCGACTACTACATCGCCTCCATCAACATGCCGCCCCTGCTCAACCACGATCAGAACGCATTGATCGCCTATGCCGATGAAGAATACTTCGGGCATGGCGCGGAGCATCGCGCGCTGATTGATAAGTTTGTCGCCCTGGCGGACAACTGCGGGCAGATGCAGCCAAAAATCGTTGGTCAGGGTCCCATGGAGCTGGTGATTCAAGCCGCTATGATCGACCTGCTGGCGGGCGACGTTACGCCTGAAGAATGCTACAAAACCATCAAAACCGGCATTGATGACATCAAGGCTTCGCTGGAATAAGCCAACCTTTGGCAGGGCTGGCGCGGTACGCGTCAGCCCCGCCCCCATATGGCCGAATGTGAGGTGTTTGTGTTGATGAAGGCGTTCCTAAAAAGCCAGACGGCCCGTAAGTATGGTTTTGTGTACTTCATGCTGCTGCCCACCGTTGTGTATCTGCTCGTCTTTCAGGTGTATCCTCTTATTGAATCCCTCCGGCTCAGCTTTACGGATCTTTCTTTGCTTGTTCCGGGCAGCGGGAAATATGTGGGGCTGCAAAACTATGTGAAGCTGCTTACGGAGGACGCTAATTTTCAACCTATTTTGTTCAATACCCTCAAATGGGTGCTGTGCACCACGCCGTTGCAGATCCTAATGGGCCTGGCCGCCGCGCTGATTCTGAATCAGAAGCTACGCTTTCGCGGGCTTTGGCGCGGCCTGGCGATGGCCCCGTGGGTGACGCCCATGGTCATTACCGGGTTGATGTGGAAATGGATTTTCGACGGTAGCTATGGCCTGCTGAACTACTATCTTGGCACAAGCTACGTATGGCTGGGAGATGACACCACCCTCTGGCCCGCGCTGTTTCTGGTTTCTGCTTGGAAGGGCTTTCCTTATGTGACAGTCATGCTGCTGGCGGGCCTTCAGGGCATTTCAGGCGATCTTTACGAGGCGGCCTCCATTGATGGCTGCGGCACGCTCAAGAAATGGCGTTACGTAACATTGCCATCGTTGATGCCGGTTGTGCGCGTTACCACGCTGCTGATTTTTATTCAGCAGTGGACGCGCTTTGAGCTGGTATGGTCGTTGACGCAGGGCGGGCCCGGTTATCGCACAAGTATGCTGCAAACGTATGTGTATACTAAGTCCTTCCGGTTTTATCAACTGGGCGAGGGCTCGGCTGTGGCGGTCATTTCAGCGCTGTTGGTTATGCTGATCATGGTTGTCTATCTGCGTCTGATGATGGCCTCCGAGGAGGATAACTGATATGGACAGGCGT
>JALEIQ010000016.1 GCA_022769795.1 Clostridiales bacterium | reverse complement strand
AAGCGGGTGAACCAGTACTCGCTGGGCATGAAGCAGCGGCTGGGCATCGCCGCCGCCCTGATGGGCAGGCCCAGGCTGCTGTTGCTGGACGAGCCCACCAACGGCCTGGATCCAGCGGGCATTCAGGAGATGCGCGCGCTGGTGAAATCCCTGCCCGCGCGCTATGGCATGACGGTGCTGGTGTCCAGCCACATGCTCAGCGAAATCGACCAGATGGCCGAGCATGTGGGCGTGATACGCAAGGGCGCGCTGGTGTTTCAGGACAGCCTGAAAAGCCTGCACAGCATGAGCGCCGTTAGCCTGGCCCTGCGCACCACCGATAATACCCGCGCCGCCGCACTGGTTCCAGCAGCCAGGCCGGACGGCGAATGGCTGCTGCTGCCCAGCGTAAAGGACGCGGAGGCCGCGCGGTTAAGCCTGCGCCTGGCGCGCGAGCAGATCGGCGTGGTGCGCATGGAGCAGCGTGAGAAGAGCCTGGAGGATATCTTCCTGGCGCTTACGGGAGGCGAGGGCTGATGCTGGCGTTCAGGCTGGAGATGAAAAAGGCCAGGCATATGCGCTACTGGCTGATGGCGCTTGCGCTGGCTACGGGGCAGGGGCTGTGGTTTTCCTGGGTTGTGAGCAAGAGCCAGGCCGAACAGCTCCGCCAGGGGTATATGGGAGCCTTGCAGCAGTTCCCGGTAATCAATACCATTGTGATGCCGGTGCTCATCGCCGTGCTGGTAAGCCGCATGTGCGATATGGAGCATTGCGGCCACACGTTCAAGCAGTTGTTTACCATGCAGCGCCCCGCGGCGCTGTTTAACGCGAAGCTGGCCCTGTGCGTGGTGTATGTGGCTGCCATTACGGTGATGCAGGGCGCGGTTATTCTGCTGGCGGGCCATATGCGCGGCTTTTTGGACGCGCCGCCCACGCGGCATTTTGCCTGCTTCCTGCTGAGCCAGTTTTCGGTGGGCCTGCTGTTGGTGGCGCTTTTACAGGGGATTGCGCTAAGGTTTCACAATCAGTTCGTCACGTTGGCGGCGGGGCTGGTGCTGGGCTTCCTGGGGCTGATGTGCGGGTTCTTCCCGCCCGTCGTGCAACGGCTGACCCCTGTGGCCTACTATCTGCGGCTGGAAACCATAGGCTATATATGGGATGAAACGTCGCGGATTACCACGTATTTCAGCCTGCCGTTTTCATGGGCGGATTACGCGCTTTTATGGGCCATGCTCGGCGCGGTATATGCCCTTGGACGCAAAAGCTTTGTGAACAGGGAGGTATAAGCGGTGTTTTTGAAGGTGATCAGGGCCGAGGGTATCAAGCTGCGCCGTGCGCCGGTGTGGATTGCCTTTTGCGCGCTCACGGCCCTTTCCAATGCAATGGGCATGTTTAACTACGCGCAGAACCGCGCTACGCTTGTTGACGGCTGGTACAGCCTGTGGACGCAGGTTTCGCTGTTTGGCAGCTTCTTTTTTCTGCCGCCCCTGCTGGGTGTGCTTTGTGCCTATCAGTGGCGGCTGGAGCACAGTGAAAACAACTGGAATCAGCTCATGACCCTTCCCGTACCGGTATGGATGCTGTTTGGCGGCAAGCTGGCCGTGGCGGCTGGCTTTTCCCTGCTGACGATGCTGGCGGAGGGCGCGCTGTTTGTGCTGGCGGGATGGCTGGCGGGCCTGCGCGGCGCGCTTCCGCCGGAACTGCCGCGCTGGCTCATGATGGGCGCGTGCGCGGGCACATGCGTATGCGCGGTGCAGCTGCTTCTATCCATGTGCATACGCAGCTTTGCCGCGCCGGTTGGCATGGCGCTGCTGGGCGGCGTTCTAGGGCTGGCCATGTCCAGCATGGGGCTGGGGCTATGGTGCCCCTATGCGCTGATGGCCCTTGGCATGAACAGCAACGGCAGGAATATGCTTGCCGAACGGCAATACGGCGCATTTTTCGCGGCGTGCGCGGCGTTTGCCGCGCTGGCCTGGACGCTTGCGGCATGGCGGCTGAAACGCCGCGATGTGGTAACGCACGGGCAATAGAAGAAATTTGAAAGGGCAGGCTTTCGAGAAATAGGAAACGGCAGCTCCGAGTGAGGGGGCTGCCGTTTGGCTTCCAAGCTGGTTATAAAGCGCGGGGCTGCTACGGCCGTCCGCGTCATTTGCCCACGCAGAAGCGGGAAAAGATATCGTCAAGGAGCTGCTCGTCCACGCTGTCGCCGGTGATGCGGCCCAGCAGATAAAGCGCCTCGTGCAAATCCACCGCCGCCAAATCCAGCAGGCCTCCGTCAAGGAGCGTCGCGCGCGCGTCGCGCAGCTTTTCAAGCGCCTCGCGCGCAACGCTCATGTGCCGCTCGTGGGTGAGCAGCAGCTCGTTTGGCTGTCCCAAAAGGCCGCGCAGCCAGGTAAGCACATCGGGCAGGCCGAGGCCGGTGTGCGCGGAAATCTGAAAGATGGGCCTGTCGGGGCAGAGGGCGCGCGCCTGCTCGGGAGAAACGAGGCTGCCCGCGTCCAGCTTGGTGAGCAGCACCGCGCAGGGACAGGGCACAGGGGAGCGCAAAAGCGCTTCTTCCTCGGGCGCGAGCGGGGTGGAAGCGTCCAGGAGCAAAAGCGCCGCGTCGGCATGGTTAAGCGCCGCCTGCGCCCGCTCCACGCCGATGCGCTCTACCGCGTCCCCGCTTTCGCGCAGGCCAGCCGTGTCCTGTAGGAGCACGTTGTTTCCATCCAGGGTGAAGGAACCGTCCAGCACATCGCGCGTGGTGCCGGGAATATTCGTCACAATGGCGCGCTCCTCGCCCAAAAGGGCGTTAAACAGCGTGCTTTTTCCGGCGTTGGGGCAGCCGCATAGCGCCACGCGCAGCCCTTCGCGCAGAATACGCGCGCCGCGTTCGTCAACGGCGCTTTCGAGCCTGGCAATCAGCGCGTCCAGCCCGCCGCTCAGGCCGCTGAGCGCCTCCTCCTCGCCAATCTCGTCCGGGTAGTCGATATGCGCCTCCAGCCCCGCCAGCAGGCCCGTGAGAGCATCCTGCGCCTTGCGGATGAACTGGCTGTGGCCTCCGGCAAGCTGGCGTTCCTCGGCTTTGAGCGCGGCGGCGGAACGCGCGGAAATAACGCCCATCACGGCCTCGGCCTGCATCAGGTCGATGCGCCCGTTCATAAAGGCGCGGCGCGTGAACTCGCCCGCGCCGGATGGCCGCGCCCCCAAGCGAATCAAAAGCCGCATCACAACAGCCGCCGCCGCGCTGCCGCCG
The DNA here is from genome assembly GCA_022769795.1 of Clostridiales bacterium. Classification (GTDB taxonomy): domain Bacteria; phylum Bacillota; class Clostridia; order Christensenellales; family Aristaeellaceae; genus Limiplasma. The sequence goes on along the minus strand of JALEIQ010000016.1, from coordinate 17,387 downwards.
TGGGTGTGCAGCTCGCACACGTCCTCGCGGGTATAACTGCGCGGCGCGTACATCACCACGCCCATGGCCTCGTCCAGCACTTGGTTTCCGTCCATCACACGGCCCAGCATCAGGCGGTGGCTTTCAAAGGGCGGCCTTTGCTTAACCGGGAAAAACACCTGCTCAAACAGGCGCACGGCTCCCTCGCCGCTCATGCGCACAATGGCTACGCCGCCTTCGCCCGCCGCCGTAGCCAGGCCAACGATGGTATCCTCCATGCCGCCGCCTCCAAAGGGCCGGATGCTTTTGCTTCCCGCCCGTGATTGTGATATGATAAAAGAACCCCATTATCATATCATGACGGGCTGCTTTTTTCCAGCCCGCTTTCCAAAGGAGGCGCAGGCATGGCGGTTCGTATCCTTACGGCGCGGGCTCACCGGCTTTTTGGGCCCCTGGCACGGGAGCTAGGCGTGCGGCTCAAAAACGCCGAAGGCTCGCTGTTGCTTGTTCCCGAGCAGCTTACCCTGACGGCGGAGCGGGAACTGATGAGGCGGCTGGATGTGGACGGGCTGTTTTTGATTGATGTGATGAGCCCCTCGCGCCTGTGCGAGCATGTGCTGGAGGCCGCCGGAAGGGACAGCCGCGAGCCATTGAACGACGCGGGGCGGCGCATGGCCGTGAGCCAGGCGCTGGAACGGCTGGAGGATAAGCTGCCCTATTATGGCAGCGTGGCCCAGCGGCGCGGCTTTGTGGAAAAGCTCAACGCCCTGATTACCGATATGCAGCGCGGCGGGCTGACCCCGGAAATGCTTGCGGGCTATGCCGCCACGCTCGAGGAGGGCGTGACGCGCGGAAAGCTTCAGGACCTGGTGCAGATCTATGCGCAGTACCGGGCAGTGCTGGCGGGCCGCTTCAGCGACAGCGAGGATCAGATCGCCTATGTGGCGGGCCGCCTGGAGCAGAGCGGCTTTCTGCGGGGCAAGCACTTGTATGTGTACGGCTTTGACACCCTGCCCGAGCAGCTGATGCGCCTTCTGTGCGCGGCGGCCCCGCTGTGCGAAAGCATGACCGTCGGCCTGATTTGCGATCAGGAGGACGCTGCGGACGGCGAGCTGTACGCGCCCATCCGTCAGGGCGTGGCGCGCTTTATGGATAGGCTCAGGCAGGCGGGGCAGGCGGCGGAGATACGGCCGCTGCCGCTGGAGGCGCTTGTGCACGCCCCGGCCATTGCATATTTGGATGAAATGCTGTTTGCCGTGCAAACGAAGCACTTTGAGGGAAAGCCGGAGGGCGTATACCTTTCCGGCGGCCTTTCTCCCTTTGAGGAAGCCGCCTTCATGACCCGCGAGGTTCAGTGGCTTTCGCAAAACGGCGTGGAGCTGGAAAAAATCGCGGTGCTTTACCCGGAGGGCAGTGGCTACGAGTTTGCCGTTACCGCCGCCCTGGAGGACAGCGGCATTCCCTTTTACACGGACCGGCAGATGCCCGCAGTTTCACACGGGCTGGCGCGCTTTTTGCTAAGCGCCCTGCGCGCCATGGCGGGCGGCTGGCGCAACCGCGATTTGCTGGGTGCGCTCAAAAGCGGCTATGCGCCGCTCACCTTTGAGGAATGCTGCGAGCTTGAAAACTACGCCGTTTCCTATGGCATTGACCGGCAGCGCTGGGCCCGGCCCTTTCAAAAGGGAGAGGCGGAGCAGCTGCAACGGTGCGAGGCGCTGCGCGCTCGCCTGATGGAGCCGCTCACGCGCGCGCGGGAAGCGCTGGTGGCCGCGCGCGATACGCAGGCCTCGCTTACGGCGGTGTTCCGCCTTTTGCAGGATGTAAACGCCTATGAAACCCTGAAGCAGGAGGAAGAACGCCTGTTGGCGGCCGGGTTTGAGGCAAGGGCCAGCCAGAACAGCCAAATTTGGCAGGCCACGCTCACGCTGATGGATCAGTTGGTTCGGCTTGGCGGCGGCGCACGCATCCCGCTCAAGCATATCGCCACAAGGCTGGAGTGCGGCTTTGCGGCCATTACGCTGGCCTCGCTGCCGCCTGCGGGCGGCATGCTGCACGCGGGCGCGCTGGGCCACCTGCTGGCCGAGGAGGCGGACGCGGTATTCCTGCTGGGCCTGAACGACGGCGTGCTGGATCGCGTTACGGAAAGCCTGCTCACTCAGGAGGAACGCGAGCGCACGCAGCGCGATACCGGCGCGTATTTGGGCCTGACGGACGTGAGCCGCGTGCTGCTGGCCAGGCTGGATTTGAAGCGCGCCATGACGCTGCCTAGACGCTATCTGTTCCTGAGCTGCGCCAAAACCGCCGCGGATGGCGCGGCGCTTCGGCCGCTAACGCTGCTGGGCACGCTGCAAACCCGCCTGCTGCCGGGGCTTGAGCACACGCCCGCGCCGGAGGAGGAGCTGCCCATGTCCGCGGCGCAGGCGCTCAACGGACTGGGCCTGCGCCTTCAGGAGGATGGCGCGGGAGAATTGAGCGTGCCGTGGCAGAAGCGTATGAGCGGCCTGCTGCGCGCGCCCGGCACCGCGCCGGACGCGATGCGCTTGCTGCGCTCGCTGAAATACGACGGCCAGCCCCAGGCGCTTCAAAAGCGGGAGGCGCGCGATTTGTTTGGCGGCGAGGCGCTTTCGGTAAGCAGGCTGGAGCAGTTTGCGCAATGCCCCTTCCGGCACTTTGTGACCTATGGCCTCAGGCCGCAGGAGGTGCGCGAATGGAAGGTGGATCCCATTGAAACGGGCACGTTTTACCATGCCGGACTGAACAATTTTGCCAAGCTGGCCCGCAAGGAGCCAAACTATCCCCATATTACGCCCGAAAGGGCGGAAAGCCTGGCGGAACGGGCAGTGGAGCCCCTGCTGGAGGACGTGCTCAACGGCCCCCTGGGCGACGGTGACCGCAGCCGCGCCCGCTTTGAGCAGGCACGGAACGCCATCCGCCGGGCGGCGAGGGTGATTACCGGCCAGCTGGCGGCGGGACGGTTCAGCCTGTACCGCACCGAGGCCAGCTTCGGATACGAGGGCGGCATGCCTCCCATCGTGCTGGTTATGAGCGACGGGCGTGAGGTGGCCCTGCGCGGGCGCATCGACCGCATTGACCGCTATGACGCGCCGGACGCCGTTTACCTGCGCGTGATCGACTACAAATCCGCCCAGCAAAACCTGGAGGCCGCGCGCACCTGGTGGGGGTTTCAGCTTCAACTGCTTTTGTATCTGGATGTGTGCACCAGCGCCATCCCGGGCAGCAAACCGGCGGGCGCGTTCTACTTTTATGTGGCGGATCCGCTTGTGGATAGCGAAACCGACGTGGCGTCCGTTGTGGAAAGCAAGCTCAAGGAGGTATTCCAGCTGCGCGGCATCACATTGAGCGACGTGGAGGTCTATACCGCCATGGATGAGGGGGAGGGCGTGCTGCCCTCTATCTACCTGAAATCCGGCGAGCTGAAAAAAACGGCCCGCGCGCTGGACGCGGGACAGTTTTCCACGCTGATCGCCCATGCGCGCGAGGTGGCGGCGGGCCTGGCGGAACGCCTGTACGGGGGCGAAACGGCCATTTCGCCCGCCCGGGATTCGGGCGGAGCCGCGTGCGACTTTTGCGAATATCAATCCATCTGCCATTTTGACGCTTCCTCGCCGGACGCGCCGTTTCGGGAGCTGCCTCAAATGAGCATGGAGGAGCTTAGGGAGGCCCTTGGGGAAGGGGTACATAAAAAACAATGAAAAAGTTGCTATTCTGATTTGGTTCATGTATAATAGAAAATGTAGAGGCGCGGCGGTGGGACGTGTTCAGGCGCGTACCCGTTGCGCTATAGCAGAACAAAACATTGTTAAGGAGGCGTTACCATTGATTCAGGTGATTGCCGGAAAAAAGGGCTCGGGTAAAACCAAGCGCATCATCGACATGGCTAACCAGGCCACACAGGAGAGCAAGCACGACATCGTATTCATTGACGATGACAACCGCTATATGTTTGACCTTCGCCATGAAGTGCGCTTCATCAACGCCGGCGAATACGATTTGCTCAGCGACCATATGTTCATGGGCTTCCTGTGCGGAGCCGTCGCGCAGAATTTCGATGTGGGCCAAATCTACATCGACGCGTTCAAAAAACTGATTCATAACGAGTTGGATACCTGCGAGTGGGTGTTCAAGCGCATGGAAGCCATCAGCGCAAGCCATAGCGTTGACTTCGTGATTTCCATCAGCGCCGGTACGGATGAGCTTCCGGAGTTCATTAAAAAGTATGTGATTTAACGCCGTCAGGCGTTCGGGAGGACGGCCCGCGGGCCGTTCCTCTTTTTTCATTTTGAGGCTTTACAGCCTTTGGAAATGCGAGTATGATGGTGAAAAGGAATTTTGAACCATAATGAAGGAGCGTGATCGCATGTCGTTCTTCTCAACGCGCGGCGGCGCTTGTGCCACGGCCTCTCAATCCATCCTGTGGGGGCTTGCCAGGGACGGGGGGTTGTATGTGCCCAGCCTGTTTCCGCAGATTTCCCCGGAACGCCTGTCCGCCCTTTGCGGCACCAGCTATCAGAACCAGGCGGCGCGCATTTTAAGGGATTTTATGGAGGACTATTCCATTGCCGAGATTGAGCAGGCGGTCAACGCGGCCTATGGCGCGGATAGCTGGGATGACCCGGCCATCGCGCCTATGCACGATTTGGGCGATAACATTCATGTGCTGGAATTGTTCCACGGCCCCACGCTCGCATTTAAGGACATTGCGCTGAAGCTGCTGCCCCATCTGGTGCGCATGGCGGCTGAAAAAAACGATGAAAAGCGCGAGGTCAGCATCATTGTGGTCACCAGCGGCGATACGGGAAAGGCGGCACTGGAGGGCTTCAAGGACGTGCCCGGCACCAGCTGCTCCGTATTCTATCCCCACGGCGGCGTAAGCCGCGTGCAGGAGCTGCAAATGGTTACCACCGGCGGCCAAAACACGCATGTAATCGGCGTGGAGGGCAATTTTGACCAGGCGCAAAGCGGCGTGAAAAAGCTTTTTGGCGATCCCGCCTTCCATGAAAAGATGGACGCGCTGGGCAAGCTGCCTTCCTCGGCCAATTCCATTAACTTTGGTCGCCTGGCCCCGCAAATCGTGTATTACTTTACGGCTTACACCACGCTGGTTCAGCGCGGCGCTATCCGCATGGGCCAAAGCGTGAACTTTGTGGTGCCTACCGGCAACTTTGGCGATATCCTGGCGGGGTATTACGCCCTGCGCATGGGCCTGCCCATCCGCCACCTGATCTGTGCCAGCAACCGCAATAACGTGCTTACCGACTTTTTTACCGACGGCACGTATTATACGCACCGCACGTTCTTCAAAACCATGTCGCCCAGCATGGATATTCTAATCAGCTCTAACCTGGAACGCCTGCTGTATGAGTATGCGGAACGCGACAGCGAGCTGGTGCGCGTGTGGATGGAGCAGCTTGCCACCTGCGGCAGCTTCTCCATTGGCGCGCAGCGCCTGGCGGAAATGAAGAAGGTATTTTGGGCGGGCTGCGCGGATGATACGATGACCGCTGAGGAAATTCTGCGCATGTATGAGCGCGCGCATTATGTGATGGACCCGCACACGGCGGTTGGCGCGCATGTGCTGGAGCAGTACCGCGAGGCCACCAACGACCGTGCGCCCACGGTTCTTTTGTCCACGGCGAGCCCGTATAAGTTTGCCCCGGATGTGGTAGGCAGCCTGCTTGGCGCGGACGCGGTGAGGGATATGGATTTCTTCGCCTGCTCGGAGAAGCTGGAGCAGCTTTCGGGCGTACCGGTTCCGCGCCAGGTGCGTGAGCTGCGCGAAATGCCGGTGCGGCATACCGCGCTGTGCGAGGCGGACGATATGGAGAACGCGCTGATTAAGGAATTGAAAAGGTGAATGACTAACTGAAGGCGATAAAGCGCGGGGTGCAGGGGGCTCAGCCCCCTGCCAGGGTTTGGGGCGGAGCCCCAAGAACCCCACGCCGCAGCGTTTTCAAGCAAGAGATGCGCCAGCCCAAACGGGCTGGCGCTGCGGCTTTGTGCGTTCCTTTGAAAGTTGCCGCCAGCCTGTGCGCTGGCGCTGCGGCTATTTACACATTCCATGGGTTTGGGCGTTTGCACGACACCCTTGAAACGCCAGCCCGCAAGAGAAAAAATGGCGTTAGCTGCTTTGCCCGCAGGCGCACGCGCCAAGCCCGGCTTCCCCGCATTGCGTGTGAGCGTCCCCCGCGACGGCGTTGGCGCTGAAGGCAACGGGAATTTGCAGGCACATGGTTTGCGAAATGGTAAATTCGCAGCTCCGCACAGGATTGCCCAGGCATTCCGCGCGGCCGGGCGTAACGACGGGATCGCCGCAGCACTGGGTGCTTACCTCGCCCACAATGGCATGCGGCGTTACCGTAACGGGCACGCATACCGTGGTATACTGGGCCACTGTGGTGGAGCAGCCCGCGCTGCCGCCGCAGGCGGGGCCGCAGATGAACAGATTGCTGAGCTCGACTTCCCCGCCCTTTACGCACACGCGCACGGGCCCGATGGCAAAGGCGCGCCGGAGCGTAATGCAGAAAAGCATTTCCCCGCCGTTCTTATCCAGGCCAAAATCCACCTTGACGCCCGGGCAGCCCGTTGTGGGGTCGGGGTTTTGGGCTGTCTGCACGGTTACGTTTTCGCCCAAAATCACCTCGCGGGGCACGCCGTCAATCACCACCTCGGCGGATACGATATCCTCCAGCGTGAGGGTTGGGCAGGCAGTCAGCACAAAATGGCTCAAATCCGCGTCCGTGGGAACATCACTGCCAACGCCTTCGATCATATAGCAGAAGCGTTGGTTTTCGCCCACGTCGGGATAGAGGTTGGATTGTGCCTCATCCAGCGTAAAGGTAAACGGTATGCGCCGCGGCGCGGGTACCGTGGAATAATCGATTGCGTTCAAACAGGTTGCCATGGCATGGTTCCTCCTTCTTGGGGCGCGGCGCATGCGGCGCTTTGAAGGCGCAGCTCCGGGCGACTGGCGGCCACGTCCGCGCGCACCGTGATGGGAATTTCCGCCACAAAGGGCTGGCGCAGCACATAGCGCGTCGCGCCGTCGCGCACGGCGGCACAGGGGTCTTCGCATATGGGTATCATCACGGGCGAGCCTACGGGATATGCGCGCGAAATGCCGGACGCAGCATCCGGCGCTACGCAAAGCTTTAGCTGGGCGCAGGCGCACGCACGCACCCAGCGCTGTTGGTTCCACAGGCGCATGCGGCTTCATCCCCTTTCATTCAGGTTGCACTATCAGCATATGGCGGCACGAACCACGGGTGCGGCACGGTCTGCGGAGGCTGGAAAATTTTTTGAAAATAGGTGTTTCACACCGCAAAGAAATAGGGTATACTATCATTGCGGGCAAGAAAGCTGCCCTATATAAGGAAACATATGCGATAATTGTAGGAGGTACAAAATCAATGAAATGGATTTGCAAGGTTTGCGGCTATGTTTATGAAGGCCCCGAAGCTCCCGAGTTCTGCCCCCAGTGCAAGGCCCCCAAGAGCAAGTTTGAGGTTATGGGCGGCGAAAAGACCTATGCTGACGAGCATCGCATCGGCGTGGCCGAGGGCGTTGACGAGCGCATCATCGAGGGCCTGCGCCAGAACTTTAACGGCGAGTGCACCGAGGTTGGCATGTACCTGGCCATGAGCCGCCAGGCGGATCGCGACGGCTATCCCGAAGTGGCGGAAGCCTTCAAGCGCTATGCCTGGGAAGAAGCCGAGCATGCCGCCAAGTTCGCCGAGCTTCTGGGCGAGGTTGTGACCCCCTCCACCAAGAAGAACCTTGAGCTGCGCGCCGAGGCCGAGTGGGGCGCTACCGCTGGCAAGAAGGAGCTGGCCACGCTGGCCAAGCAGCTGAACCTGGATGCGATCCATGACACCGTGCATGAAATGTGCAAGGACGAGGCCCGTCATGGCAAGGGCTTTGATGGCCTGCTGAAGCGGTACTTTGGCTAAGAATTGAAAATGCATTTTAGTGGAGCCGCCCTGCGATGGGGTGGCTCCCTTTTTTGATTCAGAAATGCCCCGAAGGTTTCAATCCTTCGGGGCGTCTTTATGAGGTTCGTCTTGACTTTGGATTGCTTTTTCAACGACGGAGTTCAGTACTTTCCAATCGTCAAGGGTCATGCGGGCCGTAAGGTTTTCCAGAGCGGCGGCGATAGCGGGCGCGTTTCTGAGGGCGATGGCAAGCCGGGGAAGTAAGCCGGGCTTGTAGGGCTCTTGATCGCCGCCCCGCTCAAGCCAATCCAGATTTACATTGAACTTTTCACAGATCAGCATGCGCTTGGAGGCATCGGGGATAACTTTTCCAAGCTCATAAGAAGTAACCATTGGACGCGTTGCGCCAATCATATCCCCAAACTCGGCTTGGGTTAAGCCAGCATCTTTTCGGATTTTTTTTATGCGATCTTTCAAATATAATTCGCCTCCTTAAATCACATCTTATCATAAACGCATGTAGTTGTAAACACATTTGAATTCACAGAAAGTATTGACAAATGCTTTTGAATCCTTCGTATTGTAATTATAATTACAAAGTGAATGAAAAATAAGAAAGGTGAGTTACATGAAAGAAACTCAAGAAGAAATGAAAGCCAGCATTGAAGCCGAAGAAATAAAGCTGGTGGAGAACATCGAAAAGGGCAAAGAGCTGGCGCTGGTAGCGTTGGGCAGCTTTATTGCTGCCTACGAAGCGCTGAAGCCTTCAAAATGATAAGACAAGCAGCCCTTGGAACAGATTCACACGGGAGGAAAAGGCATGGAAAAAATGAAATATGAGAAGCTGAAATGCATACGGTCAATGATCGCGGGAGCCCTTCAATACTATGAGATTGAGGGGGATGAAATCATTCGCGCGCTTGCAGCCGACGCAAAGCCCGGCTTGATAGAGGGCATGGAAACCATCGGCGCGGCTCTGTACTGGATTCAGGACGAGATTGAAGATGTGCTGCATGAGGCTGAGAAGGGGGAAAAGGGCTGAACGGCCTGCATGGGGTTTCGTCCGGCGCGATAGGGAATCGCCTACGGGGCAGCATTTTTTCAGCATCCAGCTTTTTCTTGCTTTATACCACATTTGCTATTGATGCTTTATAGCAAATGTGGTATACTTATCTCTGTGAAGGAGATGAGCTAATGCCTACAATATCAATGTTTTTCGGCGTTATTATCAGAATGTATAACACCGGCGAGCATAACCCGCCTCACTTTCACGCTTCCTATCAAGGCTATAACGCAGTCTTTAATATGGATGGCGAAATCATGGATGGAGATATGCCAAGGAAACAGCAAAAGCTCATTGCCGCATGGGCGGAGCTTCATAAGGACGAGCTTTTAGCAAATTGGGAGCTTGCAATGAGTGAACAGCCCCTCTATAAGATTGACCCTCTGCGTTAAGCGGAGGGCTTTCTTGGCACTTGAGAAAGGAGTGCATATCTATGAAAAATCCCGTTTGGGTGGTTAAAGAGGTACAGCCAAAAGAGGATTATACGCTTCTTTTGACATTTGCGGACGGGGCGAAAAAAGTTTACGATGCTCGCCCGCTTCTGCAAAAGACTATTTATTCTCAGCTAAAAAGTTTAGCTTTTTTCCTCTGCGCAAAAGCGGAGTGCGGCACTGTCGTTTGGAATGACGATATTGATATAGCCCCAGAGCATTTATACGAATGCTCTAAACCGGCGGAGGTGCAGTAAATGCCTGACGAGTGCGCCGTTATTATTGATAGCCTAATCGAGCAAAGGCACAATCAGGGAATGACGCAGAAGGAATTAGCCAAAGCTTCCTGTTTAACGCAGCCTGTTATAGCAAGATTAGAGAGCAAAAAAACGACTCCTCAGCTTGACACGCTGTTAAAAGTGGCTTCCGCTCTTGGCTGTTCCATTAAAGTTGTCCCTTCCGGGAGGGGCTGAGAAGCTTTGCGCTTGGCGTAAGCTCTTTTCAATAGCTTTCCCTTTTTGCGTCCGGCAGCATAGAAGAAGCCGGGTATGCAGAAAGCGTAGCGGATATGCTTGTCAACTCCGTGCATGTACATGAAAAACCGAACCGCCAAGGCTTTCAAAAAGTCCTTGGCGGTTCGGTTTTAAAATACTTGGTACACCATTAGGGGCTCGAACCCTAGACACCCTGATTAAGAGTCAGGTGCTCTACCAACTGAGCTAATGGTGCATACGCTGCTTTCGCGGCGGCGGTTGTTTCAACCAGCGAAGATTATTATACTCTATTTGATTTGAATGTCAACCCCCAAATTCACAAAATTCTCAATTTTTTTGCGCGGACTTTTCAACGCGGGCGGCGCTATAGATTCTCCAGAATTTTGATCTGATTTTCCATATAATGCGCCGGTCGCAAAGAAGCTGGCCGGAAAGAATCATGTCGAAGGCGGCGCGCACGGCGTGAAAGCCCTGCTCAAAGGGCTGCTGGCAAACCACGGCGCGAATGCCGCCGCGCCGCCGGTTTCATAATCGCTACCCACATAGCAGCAGCGGCAGGAGGGGGCAATATCGCTGTTGAGCGTAACCACGGGCTTCCCGGCAGCGAGCAGGGCTCGATGCGCGGGTCGTTAATGGGCTGCACAACCAGGGCGGAAACGCCTTCGCGGAGGGAATCAATCAGGGCGAGCCGACGGTCTATCTCATAGCCGCGGAAACAGGCGGGTGCTCTCCTCGTCCATGAAGGCGGGGGTATAGGCGCTGGCGGCGGATTCGCGGCTTTGCAGGTAGCCGTTTAAGCCGAGGGCCAGCATGTGGTCGCGCACACGGGCGTACTCGCGCGGCGTAAGGGTGCGGTCAAGCCCGGGCAGATGCGTATCGTTCATGGGGGTGTATTGGCGCATCAGGCTCACAGGCGTGCCCTCGGGCAGCCCGGCGGCAATCGCGTCCAAAATCCGAATGCTTTCCGAGGTGCGCATGGGCAGGATGAGGTGGCGCACAAGGGTGCCGCTTTGCATCATGCCGTCCGCGTCATACACGGGCGCGCCGGTTACGCCGCACATGGCCTGGATGGCCTTGAAAGCCACCTCAAAATAGTCCGGCGCGGCGGCAAGCTGGGCCGAGGTCTTGGGGGAAAAGTATTTGAGATCCGGCAGGAAGATATCCACCAGGCCGCGCGCGGCCTCCACCCTAGCCACGGTTTCATAGCCGCTGCTGTTCCACACCACGGGAACGCCCTGCTTACGCAGGCGCAGCGCCTGAAAAATGACCGGGGCGAAGTGCGTGGGCGTTACCAGGTTGAGGTTATGCACGCCCAGCGCCTCCACGCGCTCAAACAGCTCGCACAGGGCGCGAGCGTCCATGGCCTGGCCCAGGGCGTGATGGCTGATGCGCTCGTTTTGGCAAAACACGCAGCCAAGCGTGCAGCCGCTGAAAAAAATGGTGCCGCTGCCGCGCGTGCCGCTGATGCAGGGCTCCTCCCACATGTGGGCGGCGGCGCGGGATACCACGGCCAGCGTGCCCATGCGGCAGAAGCCGTCGCCGCCGGTTTCATCGCGCCGGGCGTTGCAGCGCCGCGGGCATAGGTTGCAAAGGGGCATGCGGCGTCGCTTCCTTTCCTGTCATAGTAAAGCCGAAACGGGCTTGCTGCCAGTGTAGCACATGCCAATGGGCGTGTAAAGCGGCGGTATGCGGCGAGAAAAACAAGTTTTTTGCCACATCAGGTAAAATGCTTGTATTTCCCAAAGCGTTGTGGTATACTGCCTAATGCCTGCTCAAGCGGGCTGTTCCAAATAGCTTCTCGACCCATGCGGAAAGAAGGGTTTTTCGTAAAGAGTGGATATCGCTTTCCTTTTCTTGCATGCCTCGCGCTGGAAACAGGGCGTAGCGGCCACGGATGGTTGGTTCATCCGGGCCGGGCTTTGCAGTTGGCAAAGCAGTGTGGAAGAAAAGCATGGGCGATAGCGTACCGCTCTTTTTGATTGCTTTATTTGAAGCCTGGAACGATTGGAAACGATGGGAGAGCTTGTATGGCTGGGAATAAGCGCGCGCAGGGCGCCAGGTTGAGCGCCGTTGAAACGGTTGAAATAAGGGCCGCGGCGGTGGCGCAGGAGATGGCGCTGGAGCTGGTGGAGGTAACGCTGCAAAAGGAAAGCCGGGGCAAATGCCTATGCGTGTACCTGGACAAGGAAGGCGGGCTTTCGCTGGATGATTGCGAGCGCTATCACAAGCGCCTGCAGCCCATGCTTGAGGACGTGGATTATGATATTATGGAGGTATCCAGCCCGGGCATGGATCGCCCCATTAAAACCATGCGCGATTTTGAAAGGAACCGCGGCGCGGTGGTGGAGGTCAAGCTTTTTGCGGCGCAAAACGGCCAGAAGCTGTTTCGCGGCCAGCTTACCGCGATGGACGAGGAAAGCGTGACCATTACCGGCGCGCAGGAAACCGAGCTACGCTTTGAGCGCAAGGCCGTTGCGGTGATCCGGCCGGTGATTGAGCTGGATGAGGATGATTTTGTCGGCGTCGATTTCGACGTCGTAGACGAAGAATAGAGAAAGCAGGGAGTCAGGATGAGAGCTACCAAGAAAACCCAGCAGGGCTCAGGCCAGGCGGAGATCATCGCGGCTGTGAAGGCACTGGCCAGCGAGAAGGAAATCAGTGAAGAAATGCTTTACAGCGCCATTGAGGAGGCGCTGAAGGCCGCTTATAAGAAAAACGTGTCCAGGGACGAGAACGCCCCCACCAACCTGAGCGTAAGCCTGGATCGCACCACGGGCGTGGCGCATGTGTTCGCCCGCAAAACCATCACCGACGAGGTGGAGGACACCGCCAACCAGATCACCCTGGACGAGGCGCTCAAGATTCGCCCGGATTACCGTATGGGCGATATCGCCGAGATCGACGTAACGCCCACGGGCTTCCTGCGCACCGCGGCGCAGACGGCCAAGCAGGTGATTATGCAGCGCATCCGCGAGGCGGAGCAGGGCAAGATTTACGACGAGTACTCCGAAAAGGAAAACGAGATTCTTACCGCCATTGTGCAGCGCGTGGAGCCCAAGGGCGTGTATGTGGAGCTGGGCCGCACCGAGGGTATTTTGGAACCCGGCGAGTGGATGCCCGGCGAGGAGTACCATATTGACGACCATATCAAGGTGTATGTGCTGGAGGTAAACCGCACCGGGCGAGAGATGCTGCGCGGACCCCAGGTGCGCGTAAGCCGCATTCATCCCGGCCTGGTGAAGCGCCTGTTTGAGATGGAGGTGCCTGAAATCGCCGCGGGCGTGGTGCAGGTAAAGTCCATCGCGCGCGAGGCTGGAAGCCGCACCAAGATGGCCGTGCACTCCACCGAAATCACCATCGACCCCGTGGGCGCCTGCGTGGGCCCGCGCGGCAACCGTGTGGAGCGCGTTGTGACGGAGCTGAAAAACGAGAAGATCGACATCATCAAGTGGTCGCCCGACCCGGCGGAATTCATTGCCAACGCGCTTAATCCCGCTCACGTGCTGAGCGTGTTTGTGGCCGAGAATGAAAAGGCCTGCCGCGTTGTGGTGCCGGATAACCAGCTAAGCCTGGCCATTGGCAAGGAGGGCCAGAACGCCCGCCTGGCCGCCAAGCTGACCGGCTGGCGCATCGATATCAAGAGCCAGAGCCAGGCGGCGCAGATGTTTGATATGCCCGTGGAGGACGCCCCGGCCGATGAGCCGATGGGATTCCAGGCATACTATGACGAGTCCGCGCCCCTGGAGGATTTGCGTGAAACCGGCCTGCCCGAGCTTAGGGATATACCGCTGGACGACGCATACGATGAGGACGACACGCTGTAAAAGCGGGCTCTCATACGCAACGGCCGGGAAAAGGAGATGGGAAACGTGCCGCTGAAACCGCGCAAAACGCCCATGCGCATGTGCGTTGGGTGTCGCGAAATGAAGCCAAAGAGGGAATTGCTGCGCGCGGTGCGCTCTCCCGATGGACAGGTGAGCCTGGACACCACAGGCAAGAAGCCGGGCCGGGGCGCATATTGTTGTTACAATGCCGAATGTTTGCGCCGGGCGCTGAAGCAGGGGCAGCTGGACCGCCAGCTGGAAGTAAAGCTGAGCGACGAGGTAAACGCCCAACTGACCGAAACCATGGAGCGGCTGCTGGCCGCACAGGAGAAGCAGGCATGACCGAGAGCGTAGAAAACCATGCGGCAAGCTTCCTGGGATTGTGTATGCGCGCCGGGCGGCTGGTAATAGGGCAGTCCGCCTGCGTGGAGCTCATCCGCCAGAACGGCGCCGCGCTGGTGCTGCTGGACGCGGGCGCGTCCGAAAACACGCGCAAGCGCATTGCGGACGGGTGCCACAGCCATGGGGCGCCGGCATATGCCCTGAGCGCCGGAACGCTGGGGCATGCGATTGGCCGCAGGGGCTGTATGGTAACCGCCCTGGGGCCCGGGGGAATGGCGGACAAACTGCTGGCCTTGCTTAACGGCGAGGAACGGCTGTAGGCCATATATAGATTACATTGCAGATAATGCGGGGGTGCAAGCGGTACAATGACCAAAGTGAAACTCAAGGATGCCACCAGGGAACTGCTTAAGGGCGCAGAAAATGTGCTGGGCAGCGTGTCCTCCATGCGCAAAAACGCAGATGAACTGGCGCAGGCTACCAAGAAGCTGGAGGCGCAGTTCCTCCGCGAGGAGGAGCAGCGCCGCGCCGAGGAGAAGCAGGCGGAGCAGCAGCGCCTGCTGAGCCAGCACGCCAAGGCATATACCATGCCTGATACCGACGAGGCCGAGGAGGCGCCCAAGGTGGAAACAAAAGAGGAGCCCAAGCCCACCCCCGTAGAGGAAAAAAAGCCCGAACCCGCAAAGGCGGCGGAAGCTTCCGCGCCCAAGCCGGTAGAGGAGGGCGCGCCCGCCAAGGAAACGCCCAAGCCTGCGGAGAAGCAGCCTGAGAAGTCGGCGGAAAAATCGGCGGAGAAAGAAAAGCCGGTTGCGGAGGCGAAGCCTGTTGCCGCTGCGACACAACCCGCCGCGCCCGCAAAGCCCGCGCCCAAGCCCGCCGCAGCGGCGCAGGCCGCAAAGCCCGCCGTGTCCGCGCAGGCCGCAAAGCCGGCCGCGCCAGCGGCCCAGCGGCCCACGCAGCAGCAGAACGCGCGCCCGGCGCAGGCGGCTCAGCCTGTTCGCAATGGTCAGCCGGTTCGCCCGGCGCAGCCCGCTCAACGTCCCGCTGCTAACCCGCAGGGGCCGTATGGCCGTCCCGCGAACGCACAGGGCCCGTATGGCCGCCCGGCCAACCCGCAGGGGCCGTATGGCCGTCCGGCGAACCCGCAGCAGGGTCAGTATGGCCGCCCGGCGAACCCGCAGGGCCCGTATGGCCGTCCCGCAAACGCGCAGGGGCCGTATGGCCGTCCGGCGAACGCACAGGGCCCGTATGGCCGTCCCGCAAACGGACAGGGCACATATGGCCGTCCCGCGAACGCGCAGGGCGGAGCGCCCAGGCCAGCTGGCGGCGGCTTTGGCAATCGTCCCGCCGGGGGCGGAAGGCCGCCTATGGGTGGGCGCAAGCCTGCGCTGGAAATGACGCCTTCCGTGGAAAAGGAGCGCGTAAGCAATTACGATCCCAACAAGAAAAACTACGTGCGCCAGCATGATCCGGAGCGCGTGGCAAAGAACCGCAAGCAGCTGGCCCGCGAGAGCTTTAACGGCTTTGACGACGACGTGGTGCGCGGAGGCCGCCGCGCGCGCTCCAAGAAGCCCAGCGCGCAGCAGATGATGACGCCCATCAAGATTGAAAAGGCCTATATGACCGCCGAAACCATCACGGTTAAGGATTTGACCGAGCGCATCGGCAAGCCCGCGGGCGAAATCCTCAAGAAGCTGCTGATGCTGGGCATGATGGCCAACATCAACAGCGAGCTGGACTTTGATACCGCCAGCCTGGTTTGCAGCGACTTTGGCGTGGAGCTGGAAATGAACCTGGCCAAGACGGCTGAGGACGACCTGGCCGAAATGAACTACGAGGACGCCGAGGAGGACCTCCAGCCCCGTCCGCCGGTGGTCACCATCATGGGCCACGTAGACCACGGCAAGACCTCCCTGCTGGACTACATCCGCCATTCGCACGTAACCGCGGGCGAGGCGGGCGGTATCACGCAGCATATCGGCGCTTATACCGTTACGGTGGACGGACGCATCATCACCTTCCTGGATACGCCAGGCCACGAGGCGTTCACCGCCATGCGCGCTCGCGGCGCGCAGTCCACGGACATCGCCATTCTGGTTGTGGCGGCGGACGACGGCGTGATGCCCCAGACCGTGGAAGCCATCAACCACGCCAAGGCGGCGGAGGTGCCCATTATTGTTGCGATCAACAAGATGGATAAGCCCGCGGCCAATCCCGAGCGCGTCAAGCAGGATTTGACCGCATACGAGCTGGTGCCCGAGGAGTGGGGCGGCGATACCATCATGGTGCCCGTGAGCGCCCATACCGGCGACGGCGTCGATAACCTGCTGGAGATGATTTTGCTCCAGGCCGACATGCAGCAGCTCAGGGCGAACCCCAACCGCATGGCCAAGGGCGTAATTATCGAGGCCAAGCTGGATAAGGCGCGCGGCCCGGTGGCTACCGTTCTTTTGCAGAACGGCACCCTGCATGTGGGCGACAACATCGTAGCCGGTCTGGCCAGTGGCCGCGTGCGCGCCATGGTCAACGACAAGGGCGAGCGCGTGAGCGAGGCGGGCCCCTCCATGCCCGTGGAGATTTCCGGCTTTGCGGAGGTTCCCAGCGCGGGCGACGATATGATGGCCGTCGAGGACGATCATCTGGGCCGCCAGGTGGTGCAGGAGCGCCGCGACAAGCTCAAGGCCGCGCGCGTGGCCGCATCCGCCAAGGTATCGCTGGATAACCTGTTCAGCCGCATTGACCAGAGCAAGCTGACCAACCTGAACGTCGTGATTAAGGCGGACGTTCAGGGCAGCGTGGAGGCCGTGAAGCAGGCCCTTGAAAAGCTGTCCAACGATGAGGTGAAGGTGCGCGTGCTGCACAGCGCCGTGGGCGCCATCACCAAGGATGACGTGAACCTGGCTTCCGCGTTTGACGCCATTATCATTGGCTTCAATATCCGGCCCGATCCCTCCGCGCGCGAGGCGGCGGAGCGCGAGGGCGTGGATGTTCGCCTCTACCGCGTGATCTACCAGGCCATTGAGGATATCCAGAAGGCCATGAAGGGCCTGCTGGAGCCCGAATACAAGGAAGTTGTGCTGGGCCATGCCGAGGTGCGCAACACCTTCCGCATCACGGGCGCGGGCACGGTTGCGGGCTGTTATGTGAAGGACGGCAAGTTGCAGCGCAACGCAGAGGCGCGCCTGCTGCGTGACAACATTGTGGTATTTGAAGGCAAGCTTACCGGCCTGAAGCGCTTCAAGGATGACGCGAAGGAGGTCGCCGAAGGATACGAGTGCGGCGTGAGCTTCGACAGCTTCAACGAT
>JALEIQ010000015.1 GCA_022769795.1 Clostridiales bacterium | reverse complement strand
ATGGAATTCTTATGTTAGAATTACTCCTTGACAACCTTTACGTAGTCAACGGTGTAGTTCTTCTCGGGGGTTTCGCCGGCGGCAACCTTCAGGGCCACGTCAGCGGCGGTATGGCTCTGGCCAATGTGGTCGTTGAGCACGGTGCCGGTCATTTCGCCAGCGTTTACAAGCTCCACAGCCTCGTCCAGCGCGTCAACGCCAACCAGGTAGATGTTCTCGCCAACAACGCGGCCAGCGTCGCGGATGGCCTGCACAGCGCCCAGCGCCATGGCGTCGTTGTTGCAGAAGATTACGTCGATCTCGTCGCCGAACTGAGCCAGCGCGGTAGCGGCCAGCTCCTGGCCCTTCGCCTGATCCCAGTCGCCGCGCTGCGCGAACAGCTCATTTACTTCCAGACCGGCGTCAACCAGCGCCTTCACGGAGAACTCGGTGCGGTACTGAGCGTCGATGTTCTCGGGGTCGCCGATGATCATAACGTAGTCAACCTTGCCATTGCCGTTGATATCGCCCTTGTTGGGGGTCGCGGCAATGATCTCACCCTGGAAGGTGCCGCTCTGACGCGCGTCGGCGCCAACGTAGCACACCTTATCCCAGATAGCCAGATCCTCGGCGGTGGGCTCGCGGTTGATGAACACAACCGGGATGTCCGCAGCCTGAGCCAGATCGATCACGGTGGCGGCAGCGGTGGACTGCACCAGGTTCACAATCAGCACGTCCACGCCGTCGGCGATGAAGGCGTTAACCTGGTTGGTCTGCTCGGCCTGGTCGTTCTTGCCGTCCACAACGGTAACCTGGCAGCCCTTCTCGGTGAGGTACTTTTCCAGCTCGGTGCGGTAGAGGGTCATGAAGTTGTCGTCAAACTTGTAGATGCAAACGCCAACCTTGATGGGTTCCTCGGCAACCGCGATAGTTACCATGCCCAGCGCCATGACCAGCGCAAGAGCCAGAGCAATTAGCTTTTTCATTAGGGGTTCCTCCTCATTTTGTTTTTTGACACGATGGTTCATCCAGCTCGTTTTGTATTTCGACCTGAGATGGAATGATAAAAGTATAGCATAATGAATTCCAAATTTCAATGCGTTTTTTGTGCGTATTATGGAAAAATGCGCGCCCATATTTTATAAATGGCAGGGCGTATACAAAAGTATACTTTGTGGACTTTTGCCTCGCGGGCCGGCTATTGCCCCAAAGGCTGTCAGCACAACAAAACCGGGCCCCGCCGCGTCCCGAAAGGGAAGGAACGCGGCGGGGCCCTTCTTAGGAAGGCCCTCTGACTGTAGAAAACCCCGGGAGGTGTCGGAGGGCCGCAGACCCGCAACCTCAATCGTCGTCACGGGCACTACCGTGCCCATGACTCGTTTCGGTTGACTCCTTCGGTTCGCTTTGGGCTTCGCCCAAGGCCCCGCAGGGCCTCGGGTCGCACGTCCCAAATTTTCAATTTGGGACGTGCGATTCCTGCCTTTGGCCGGAACAGCATGACAACGGAACGTTGTCATGCTGCCCTGGCGCATTGCCTGCGTCCCCTCCGACTGTAATCCGAACCCAGCGACATGTGCGGTGGGTTCGGAAGCCTTGCGTAGCAAGGTTTCCTTGCAGGATTCACCGGCCACGCCGTAGGCGCAGGTGAATCCTGTTTCGGCGGAAAAGATCGCGTAGCGAGCTTTTTCGACGGCCCGGCGCCGGGCCTAGGGGTCATTCCACATCCTGGAGAGCGTCGTAGCCCTCCTCGCCGGTACGCACCTTCACGACCTGCTCCACATCGTACACAAAAATCTTGCCGTCGCCGATGTGGCCGGTATATAGCGCGTTCTTGGCGGCCTCGATCACCGTGCGAACGGGAATCTTGCACACCACGATTTCCACCTCAATCTTGGGCAGCAGGCTGGTTTCCATCTCAACGCCGCGGTAATACTCGGGGCGGCCCTTCTGCATGCCGCAGCCAAGCACCTGGGTCACGGTCATGCCGGTTACGCCGATTTCGTCCATCGCGGCCTTGAGGCGCTCAAACATGCTCTGCTTGGTGATGATGGATACCTTGCTCATCTTTGCCTGATCTACCGAGCCCGTGGAGTAATCCGCCACGGAAACGGCCTCGTCCTTGGCAACGGGGTTGACGGGCAGCTCAACCGGCGCGCCGATGGGCGCCTCGCCGCCAAAGCCCGCCGTAAGGCCCGCGTAAGCGGATACCAATCCGTGCTCCTCGCGATCCAGACCGTTGATTTCCTCCTCACGGCTTACGCGCAGGCCAACCAGCGCCTTAATCAGCAGGAAGGTGAGCACGATGGTCACAGCCGTGTACGCAACGATGGACGCGACGCCCAGGAGCTGCGTGCCCAACAGGCCGAAGCCGCCGCCGTAGAACAGGCCCTTGCCCATGATCTGGTTCGCGCCGTAGGTTACGCCGCCGCCGAAGCCGCGCGCAAAGGCGGGCGCGCTGGGCGTGGCGAACAGGCCGACCGCAACGGTGCCCCAAAGGCCGTTGAAGCAATGCACGGCCACGGCGCCCACAGGATCGTCGATGTGCAGCTTGTAATCCAGGAGCCATACGCCGAATACCACCAGCACGCCCGCCACCGCGCCAATGACGATGGAGCCCAGCGCGTCGGTTACGTCGCACCCGGCGGTAATGGCCACCAGGCCCGCCAGCGAGGCGTTCAGGCACATGGAAACATCCGGCTTGCCGTACTTCATCCAGGTTACAGTCATGCACACCACCGTGGCAACCGAGGGCGCAACCGTGGTGGTCAGGAAGATGGAGCCAAGCTCCGCCACGTTCACAGCCGCCGCGCCGTTAAAGCCGTACCAGCCCAGCCACAGGATGAACACACCCAGCGCGCCAATGGGCAGGTTGTGGCCGGGGAAGGCGTTTACCTTCACTCCATCCTTGCCGTATGCGAACTTGCCGATGCGGGGGCCAAGCATCTTCGCGCCCACCAGGGCGCAAACGCCGCCAACCATGTGGATGCAGGCCGAGCCCGCGAAGTCATGAAAGCCCATTTGGGCCAGCCAGCCGCCGCCCCATACCCAGTGCGCCTCGATGGGGTAGATGAGCGCGGAAATGATTGCGGAGTAAATGCAGTACGACAGGAAGCGGGTGCGCTCCGCCATCGCGCCGGACACAATGGTCGCGGTGGTCGCGCAGAACACAAGGTTGAACACGAAGTTGGACCAGTCAAAGCTTTCATACGCGGTGAAGATGTCAAACCCTGGCTTGCCGATCAGCCCGATAAAATCCTCTCCCAAAAGGAGGCTGAATCCGATCAGGATAAACATCACCGTGCCGATGCAGAAGTCCATCAGGTTTTTCATCAAAATGTTGCCTGCGTTCTTGGCGCGGGTAAAGCCGGTTTCCACCATGGAAAAACCCGCCTGCATCCAAAACACCAGCGCCGCGCCAATCAGGAACCATACTCCGTACACGTTTTCCATCACAAAATCCATCATTTCGCCTGTCATTCCTCTTTCCCTCCCCCAAATAATGAAAAGCGACGCAATGAAGCAACCGAATGCCTCATTGCATCGCTTTTTTCTGTTATGCCGCGGCCTGCGCCGCTAAGGGTTCGTCACACGCTGGTGAGCAGGTCGTGATAGGTGGGCATGGGCCAGTAGCTCTTGGCCACAAGGCCTTCCAGCGCGTCCCCGGCGGCGCGCAGGCCGTTCATGTCCTCAATCACCACATCGCGGATATATTCGCCGCGCTTGAGCATATCCCCGAAGCCCTCCATTTTCTTCACGGCCTTTTCCAGCGCCGCGGTGCGGGTATACAGGGCGTTGGTCTGCTCGTTAAGGCTGCGCAGGAGCGCCTCCTCGGCCTCCGGCTTCAAATCGGGCATGACCGCCTTTTTCCGGCTGATTTCCTTCGCCACGTCCTTGCTGTAGGCAATGGCGGCGGGCAGGATCATGTGCCGGGCGATATCGATCATGCTAAGCGCCTCAATATCGATCACCTTTACATAGGTTTCCAGCTTGATTTCGTAACGGCTTTCCACCTCTTGGGCGGTAAACACCTTCTGGCGCTCAAACAGCTCCACGTTCTTGGGCTTGAGATAATAGGGCAGCGCGTCCACCGTGGTGCGCAGGTTCAAAAGCCCGCGGCGCTCCGCCTCCTCTACCCAGGCCTGGTCGTAGCCGTTGCCGTTGAAGATGATGCGCATATGCGCCCTCAGCGTTTTGCGAATCAGCGCATCCACGGCGGCGGTAAAGTCCTCCGCGCCCTCAAGCTCGTCGGCCATCTTCATGAGCGTGTCGGCGATGGCGGTGTTGAGGATTACGTTGGGGCCGGAGATGGACTGCGCGCTGCCCAGGCTGCGGAACTCAAACTTGTTGCCCGTAAACGCAAAGGGCGAGGTGCGGTTGCGGTCCGTGGAATCCTTGGGGAACTTGGGCAGGATGTGCACGCCCAGCTTTAGCTGGCCGCGCTCGTGCGCCTCGTACTTGCTGGCGTTTACGATGCTCTCAATCACGGCGTTGAGCTCGTCGCCCAGGAAGATGGAGATAATGGCCGGGGGCGCCTCGTTCGCGCCAAGGCGGTGGTCGTTGCCCGCGCTGGCGACCGCCACGCGCATCAAATCCTGATAATCGTCCACCGCGGCGATGACCGCGGACAGGAACACCAGGAACTGCGCGTTCTCGCTGGGGGTATCGCCGGGATCCAGCAGGTTCACGCCCGTATCGGTGCTAAGCGCGTAGTTGTTGTGCTTGCCGCTGCCGTTTACGCCGCCGAAGGGCTTCTCATGCAACAGGCACACCAGGCCGTGCCTGTCAGCCACCTTTTTCATAATGTCCATGGTGAGCTGGTTATGGTCTGCGGCGATATTCACAATGGAGAAGATAGGGGCCATTTCATGCTGCGCGGGGGCCACCTCGTTGTGCTCGGTCTTGGCCAGGACGCCCAGCTTCCACAATTCCACATTCAGTTCCTTCATAAAGGCCTGAACGCGGGGCTTGATAACGCCAAAGTAGTGATCCTCCAGTTCCTGACCCTTGGGCGGCTTCGCGCCAAACAGCGTGCGGCCGGTAATCATCAGTTCTGGGCGCTTTCGGTATACTTCCTTATCCACCAGGAAGTACTCCTGCTCGGGGCCCACGGTTGGGAACACGCGCACCGCGTCTCTGTTGCCAAAGAGCCTCAGAATGCGCAGCGCCTGCTTGCTGAGCGCCTGCATGGAGCGCAGCAGCGGCGTTTTTTTATCCAGCGCCTGCCCGCCGTAGGAGCAGAACGCCGTGGGAATGCACAGCGTGCCGTCCTTAATAAAGGCGTAGCTGGTGGGGTCCCAGGCGGTGTAGCCGCGGGCCTCAAAGGTGGCGCGCAGGCCGCCCGAGGGGAACGAGCTCGCGTCCGGCTCGCCGCGCACAAGCTCCTTGCCGCTGAACTCCAAAAGCACCTTTCCGTCCTTTTTGGGGCTGATAAACGCGTCGTGCTTTTCGGCGGTTACGCCGGTCATCGGCTGGAACCAATGCGTATAATGGGTCGCTCCCTTTTCCAGGGCCCAATCCTTCATGGCGTTTGCCACAACGCCCGCCACGGCGGGATCCAAAGAGCGGCCTTGCTCGATGGTGCGCTTGAGCGCGTTATAGGTTTCCTTGGGCAGCCGCTTTTGCATCAGGCTGTCGTCAAATACATATTCGCCAAACATTTCGCATGGATTTACCACAATGCCAGCCCCTTCCCTGTGAAGTGATACCCTGTGTTAGCAATCATACAAAAACGGCGCCGATGGATAAACGGATATCCACAGCGCCGTTGCTGTATGTTGGGATTATATGCCCCAAATACCGGATTGTCAAGCGCCGGTTCTGTATTTGGATTGTTTTTTGCGTTCAGCCGTTGGGCGTTGCGGAGGGCGCGATTTCAGGCTCCTCCGTGGGCGTGGGGGAGGGCTCGGCTTCGGGTTCCTCCGTAGGCGCGGCGGTGGGTTCGGCTTCGGGCTCCTCCGTAGGCGTGGGGGAAGGCTCGCTTTCAGGCTCCTCCGTAGGCGCGGCGGAGGGCGCGGCCGTTGCCTTGCCTGTGGGCTCTGCCGTAGGCGCGGGGGCGGCTGCGGGCTCGGCCTCGCCGCCCTTTTCCGGCGCGGAGGTTGTAGCCTCGGGCTGCTGCGCATCCTGGGGCAGGCTCAGGTATTCCGCCATCAGCGCCATGCCGCGCAGGGCAGCCCCGGGCAAAAGCGCCGCAATATCCTCTTGGGTCATCTGGCTTACGTATATGCGATCCTCCGGCAGGGTTTCCGGATCCCACTTTTTGCGGGTGCGCCCCTCCAGAGTCAGGGTCAGGGTTTGATTCCAGCCCTCTCCGCCCAGGGTGAGCTTTGCGTTCATATCGGTGGCGGCCGCCTTGAGCTCCTTGCTGGCAAACTGGGCGCTGAGCACAGCCTCCGTCGCGGGGAAATCCGCCGCGTCCTCGCCCGTCGCCTCGGGTTTCAGGGTCAGCTCCGCCTCATAATCGTACACGTCGCGGCCCTCGCCGTCCTTGCTTTCGCTTTCCTGCTGCTTCAGGCTAAAGCTGAGCGCCAGCTTCTTCTGCGCCTGCGTCTGCTCGCCCTCCACCGAGTATGCGTCCGCTCCGCGAGGCTCGCTTTCAAAGCTGCCCTGAATCACGCGCACGCCGGTCATGCTGCTATATTCCTGGTAGGTGAGCGCAATGGCGCGCGTATCGCTTTCCAGGCCAATGGCGTTTTCATCGGGCAGGTCGCCCTCGCCGCTGGTGCGGTCGTAGCGCAGGGTCACGTTTCCGGTCTGCGTGTCGTACAGCGGCAGGGACAGGTGCAGCGCCAGCGTATCGCCCTTCAGGCTCACGGTGCGGGAAATGGTCAGGCTGTCCGTGAGGGGCAGCTCGTCCACAGCTGCGAAGTAATAGCTTTGCAGGTTCGGATTGAGCAGCTTTCCGGAAAGCTCCTCGCCCAGGGCCTGCTGAAGCACGCCCAGCACCGTCTGATCCGACAGCAAATCCAGGATGAGCTGCTTCGCCTGCGCCTTGATGGCGGCAGGCCCAACGGTGTAATGCACCTCCATGGTGGTGGTGCCGTCCGCCAGCTTGCCAAGCACGGTATCCTGGCGGTAGTTTTCAATCCATAAATCAACGCGGGTCAGGTAGGTGGCCAGTGCGTCCTCCAGCCCCTCCACGTTCTTGAACTTCCAAAGCAACTCAAGCCCGGCGGCGGCCAGGCCGGGCATGCCCGTCTGCTTCAGCAGCGCTTCCTTCGCGCCGCCGGTTACGCTCTCGCCGTCCGCAGCCTGCCCGGCCGGACCGAAGCTGTACCAATCCGGGCTGAGCACGTCGGCCTGCACGGCCAGCGCCCCGTCCTTCACCTGCGCGTGCGCCGCGCTGGTGGCCGCCTCGCCGTCCATGAGGGTCACATCGGCGCGGTGCTCCGCCGTTTCAGCCGCGGTAGGGCGCACATAGATATAGTTCACATCCAGCACGATGGGTTTCAGGGTGGACGCGGCCTGCGCGCCCTCCTTGGCCGCCAGCTCAATGGACAGCGTGCCGCTGAAGCCGCTGCCTGCCCAAAGCTGCTTCAACAGCTTCCCGGCTACGGTGTAATCCTCCGCGTCCGCCTCCATAGCCGCGGCGGGCGTGGCGAAGCACAACAGGCAAACCAGCGCCAGCATCAGGGAAAGAAACCGTTTCATGCGCAGACCTCCTTTGTTATTGGTTTTCAAGCAGCTTCAAGAACGCTACGTAATCCTCCTGGGACATGTTATCGCTCAGCAGCCCCGTGTCCTCCTGGGGCAGCCTGGCGAGCGCGGGCAGCAGCTTTGCCGCCAGGTTTTGCGCCATTTCAGCCATCAGCGCTTCCAGCTGCTCGGCGCTTGCCGCGTCCAGATCGATAACCTGCATGCTTGCGGGCGTGGTATACGCGGTATAGCCGATGGGCGGCTGGCCCACCAGATAATCGCTGCCGGTTGAATTGCCGTCCGGGCCTTCGTTCTGGGTCAGGCTGCTTTCCGGCATGGGCGCGTAGCTGGCCTGGCCGCTGTCGGTCACGGCAAACAGCGCGCCGCTGTCCGCAGCGCCGGCAAGGGCCTGGGCGATGCTTTCGTCAAAGGTAAGGGTCAGGGCCAGCGTTACGTCCTTATCCGTGGTTTCCTCCACTTCCGCTGTCCCGCTCAACACGCCGCTGCCCTCCGAGGAGGTCAGCTTTACGTCCGGCCTGATGGTGGTAATCTTTGTGGGCGCGTCCTCGGAACCGGTTGTCTTGCGGGTGGTTTCCACGCTTCCCTTGAGGGTGCGCGCATCCTGCGCCCCTTCTCCGGCAAGGTCATGCTTCACAACGGTGGTGCGGGTGGTGCCCTCGGCCTTCACCGCCGTGGACGAGCTGCCCTTGAGCTGAAAAACGCCCTCCTGATCCTTGCGCGTATAGCTGGCGCTGATAATGCGACTTTCCACGGGGGATTTTTTCTTGGTGAGCTCAAATTTATAGGTATCCTTGCGCTGCTCATCCCCGGTAAACGCCCACTGATAGGAAAGCGCGCGGGCGCTGCCGTCCGCGAAGGTCACGTTGCCCTTCATGTACACGGCCATATCCGTGCCGCCCTGAGCGTCCTGGTACAGCGCCACAACAAACCCCTTGCCATAGGTCATGGTGTTTAGCTGCTCGCGGAAGGCCTCGTCCATGCCGCAGCCCAGCACCTGAGCGATCAGCGGGGCCAGCTCCGCGCTCTGCTCAACGCTCAGGCGGGCGACGCGGCTCCACCTGGAATAGCCGATATCCTTGATTTTATAATTGGCCTTCTTTTCCTCGGCATAGGGCGCAATCGCGTCGGTGAGCGCGGTATAGCATCCTTCCGCCTCCCGGATGGCCCGCAGCGCGTCAAACGCGGGCTCCTCCTGCTCCATGCCGCTGAGCGCGTCCATGGCGGAAGCCGCGCTGGTAAGGGTGCGGTTGGGCAGGAGCGTGGAGGTGAGCTCCGTTCCGGCTGCCGTATCGCGCTGGGTAAGCTCCGCCACGCTGCCATCGTCCACGCACAGGGCGACGGTTTCGCCTTCCTCGGTCATGTGCACGGCCACGTTGATGTGCTTGAGCACGCCGTTCATCAGTTCAATCGGGCCGTCGCCGTAGGGCAAAAGCGTGCCCAGGCTGATTGAAAAGCCATACCGAACGTCCGAATTTTCACCCAGATAGCTGTCAAGCGCTGCATCCAGCCCAAGGCCAGCCGCGCAGGCGTCGCCCGCAAGCAGGCTGGCCGCCAGCACAAGCGCCGCGATATATCGTCCTATCCGTTTCATAGCTCCTCCTCCCCAGCCTTTAGCGTAAGCAAAAGCGCCTCCAGCTGCTTTAGCGTGGTCATGGCGTTTACCTCCCGGCGGATGGCGCTCGCGCCCCTGAAACCGCTGATATAGTGGCCCACATGCTTGCGCATTTCCACAATGCCCAGGCGCTCGCCCTTAAAATCTACCATCCACCGCGCCTGCGTAAGCGCCGTATCGATACGCTCTCCCAGCGTTTCCTCCGCGACGGGCTCGCCGCTAAGGGCCTGGCGCGCCTTGCGGAACAGCCAGGGATTGCCCATCGCGCCCCGGCCAATCATCAGCCCGTCCGCGCCAGTTTCCCTGAGAATGCGCACAGCGTCCATGGGCGCGAACACATCCCCATTGGCGATGACGGGAATGCGCAGCGCCGCCTTGAGCCTGCCGATGGCGGCATAATCCGCCGTGCCGGAGTATTGCTGCTTGCGCGTGCGGCCATGGAAGCAAATCCATTTGAGGCCCAGGGCCTCCGCCGCGCGCCCTAGCTCGATGGCGTTCATGCTGTCCTTATCGTAACCCAGGCGGGTTTTCACAGTTACGGGCAGCGTGGTGTTGCGCTTGACCGCCTCCATCACGCGGTAGGCCTGGTCGGGGTTCAAAAGTAGCGCGCTGCCCTCGCCCGAGGACGTTACCTTGCGCGCCGGGCAGCCCATGTTGATATCCAACGTCCTGAAGCGTCCAAGCGCGGTTACGCGCGCCGCCGCCTCGCCCATTACAACGGGATCCTTGCCAAAGAGCTGGCAGGCGGTGTTCCTCTCCTCGGGATGCACCTCCAGCAGGCGGCGGTAGGTATCGTTGCCGGGCTTTGCGCACATCAGGCCGATGGCGCTCACCATTTCGGAGCAGGCGTAATCCGCGCCCATGCGATAGCACAAAAGGCGAAGCGGCCAGTCCGTAACGCCCGCCATAGGGGCCAGGCATATAACGGGATTGCTTTCCATTTTCATCCCGTCAGCGCTCCATTACGCAGGGGAAGGCCGCGATGCGCCCGTCTGTGCCCGCGAAGGGAAGCAGCGTAAGCTCATAGGCCGCGCCCGCTGGCACGCCCTGAGGCGGGGGCAGGATAAAGCCCGCTCGCTCCTGCCACGCGGGCGCGTCGCAGGCGGCGATCAGCGCATAGGGGCCGCCGTCCTCCTCCGAAAGCGTGAGGGGCAAATCGGTGCGCACGGCATAGCGCCATGCGGCGGAAGCGTCCGGCAGAGGCAGGGCCATGAGCTGAGCGCCCACATAGACGCTGGCGCTGCCGCGATAGCCGTTTTCCAGCCGGGGGCTCAGCATAAGCGAAAGCGTAATCACATCGCCGTTCTGGAAGGTGCGGTTCAGGCTGTACAGCTCGCCCTGCACGGCTGCCTGCGGCCTTGCGCCGTTCACGCTCACCTGCGCCGCGTCGGCATAGCCGGGAACGCGCAGCTTCAGCGTCGCCTGTACGGGCTGCCTGCACTCCACCCGAATGACGACCTCCCTGCGCCGCACGCCGGACACCGTCGCGCTGAAACGCACGGGCACGCCGCCAAGCCTGGTCAGGCAGCCTCCCGCCACGGGCAGCATGTAAACCAGGGTTTCATCGTCCCCGGCCAGCCATACGCTGCGGCGGATGGCGTACAGCGCGCGCAGGAGCGCCGATACCTCCTCCGGCTCCGGGGGCTGGGCCTGGCAGCTTTCGTCCGTCGCCAGGCGGTTGGTGGGGCTGAGCGGGCGAACGCCGCCCGGGGTAAGCATATCCGGCAGCACGTTTACAAGCAGCATTTCCAGCCGTTCGGCCATGGCGGGCTCGCCTGTGGCGCACAGCGCGTCCAGGTACGCCTCCGCCTGGGCACACACCGCGGGCAGCTCCACCGCGCGCGCGGGATCGCGCCCCGCCAGGTACGGATCCGCCGAAAAGGCCCCGCTGGGCATGCCGTGATAGCGCATCAGCGCGCTCAGGCCCATTTTGCCCGCAGCCGCGTCGCGTCCCGAACCGCTGTATTGCGAAAGCAGCGCCGTCATCGCCAGCGCGTCCGCCGTCCACTTGCCGGTGGCAAAGCGCCGCATGCGCGCGTAATAGGCTTCCTCCTCGGGCGTATGCGCACCCGTTTCCTGCCGGTACTCCCGCTGGAAGGGGAACATATGCATCACGCCGCTCACATCCGGCAGGCGCGAGCGCAGCTCCTCCATCAGCCGCAACAAAAAAGGCTGGCCCGTGCGCCTGTATAAATCCAGCGCAAGGCGGAGCGCGTCCGCGCCGCTTACAAACAGCGCTTCCTCGCTCATGCCCGGCACGGCCGCGGCAAAGGCACGCATGCCCGAAAGCACGCGCAGCATGCCCTGCTTATCGCGCTGAGAGGCGCAAAGCATGGCCGCGGCGCGCAGGGTTTGAAGAAAGCGCTCCGGCCCGGCGGGCAAAAGCGCGGCTGCCTCCTCCACATCCGGCATGGGCGGCATATCCGTATACCCGCCAAGCTTGCTGGCAATCACCGCGTCCAACGCGGTCATGCGGCTCACATCCACGGCTTCAAGCGCAAGCCTGGTTAACTGCTGCTGCGGGCCGTCCGTATGCACGGCGGCGTCCGAAAGCGGCACGTAAACGGGATCCACCAAGGGTGCGCGGCGGTAGGCGGTTGCGGTAGGCATGGTTTCTCCTCCAATATGGGCAGCATAGGCCGATAATAATCTCATTCTATCCTATTATATAACAAAATTTCCGTAGGTCAAGCACGGTTGCGCCCGCGCACGCACCCGTGTATAATGGAACTGAAGAACCTAAAAGGAGGGAAACCGCCATGCAGCCTTCCCCCAACGGCCGCCTGTGGGTGCGCCTGATGAAGCGTCACCGCGTGGAGCGCGACGCCACCGTTCCCTGCTTTCGCGACGATCCCGATTCCGCCCTGCGCGAGCTTTTGCCCAAAATGGACCTGAGCCAGCCCGTATGGCTGCCCCGGCACCGCGCCGACTGGAACGAATACGCCCTGACCCGCTTCACGCCCGATCATTTTATGGAGCCCGTATCCTTTGATTTTATGGAGATTAGCTATATCTTTCCCGAGGATGAAAAAAAGCAGGGCCGCCGTAGAAATCCGTTGGAGGATGTGTGACGGGGCAGAGCAGAAAAAAGCGCGGGGTGCAGGGGGCTCAGTCCCGCAACCTCAATCGTTGCAGAGGGCACTGGCCGTGCCCTCTGCTCGTTTCGGTTGATATCCTTCGGGTCGCTTTGGGCTTCGCCCAATGCCCCACAGGGGCACCGCTTCCCTCCGTCAACCCCTGCCGGGGCTTGGGGCGGAGCCCCAAACCCTTGCGCCGAAGCGCTTTTCAAAAAAGCAACGCGCCAGCCCAAGCGGGCTGGCGCTGCGTCTGTACAAACAAGTTAGAATTCTCAGCCAACTAACGCGGCATCCCTGCAACGCGCGGGTGCAGAAGGTTCAACCCCTGCCGGGGCTTGGGGCGGAGCCCCAAAGCGTTATCCCTTCACGCCGCCGCTGGTAAGGCCGCTCACCAGATGCTTTTCAATGCACATGAACAGGATAACCACCGGGATCGTCGCCAGCAGCGCGGAGGCAAACAGGTAGTTCCACTCGATCATGTTAAAGGAGCTGAACTGCGTAATGCCTACGGTAATCGGCTTGTTGGCGGGCGTGGAAATAAGCACGGTGGATATGGTGTACTCGTTCCAGGCGTTGATGAACACAAAGATCAGCGTGGTTACAATGCCGGGCGCTGCCATGGGCAACAGGATGCGGATGAGCGCGCTCACGGTGTTGCAGCCGTCTATGCAGGCCGCCTGCTCCATTTCCGAGGAGATGGACACAAACGTGCCGCGCAGCAGCCATATGGCGAACGCCTGGTTAAACGCGGCGTTAATCAGCATCAGGCCCCAGATGGTATCGTTGAGATGGATGTTAATCATCAGCTGGGAAATGCCCACCAGCAGCACCACCGGCGCAAACATCTGGCTCATGATTACAAAGCCCAGGAACGCCTTTTTGCCCTTGAAGTTCATACGGGCCATGGCGTAAGCCGCGGGAATGCCGCATAGCATGGCAATCAGCGTGGCCCCGGCGGACAGCAGGATGGAATTGCCCAGGAAGCGCAGCACGCCCCGGTCAATGATGGCGGGCAGGTTGGACCATATCCACTCCGTGGGCATCATGTGCAGAAAGTGCATATCCGTGGCCTCGGCATTGCTGCGGAAGCCCGTGATGAGCATCACATAAAACGGATAGAGGATAAGCACGCAAAGCACGATCACGGCGGCGTAGAGCGCTCCGCGCGCCAGCGCGGGCTTGAGCTCGCCGTTCCTGAGCAGAATCAGGCCCAAAAGGAACGCAAACAGCACGGGAATCAGCGCCCATAGCGGCCAAAGCGTATGGATGCGCAGAGCCCCAAGCAGCGCGTCCGTATCGCCGGTTCCGCCGCCAAAGAACAGCCCCTCCAGCGCCAGGCGCACGCCGCTCACGTTTCCGGTTTCAAACCCGCCGGTCATCAGCTTAATCTGCCGGGAAAAATTGTAGTTGAACGTCATGCCCAAAACGGGTACGCACAGCAGCGCGATCAGTCCCAGCCAGCACGCGGCGGTACGCAACGCGCGCGGAGTGGGCGTAAGGCTGCGGTGCTCCATAGCCATAGTGCCGCGCATACCAGCGGCGGCCAAAAGGGCCGCGAGCACGGCGCAACCAAGCATTATAACAAGCGCCAACCAAAACGCAATTCCCGTGCCGCTCAGGGCCGCAAGCATCCGCCAGGCGTTTGCGCGCACCGACTGCATCACGCTGAACACCACCAGCGAGGTTGTTTCTCCCTTGGAGTTTACGCGTTCGGTAACGGCTTCCTCAATGGACGCGCCGGGATATCCCGCCGCTACCGCTTCCGCCTCCGCCAGGGCGGCGGCGTACTTTTCATCGCCCACAAAGGTATTGGGCGAACGCTTGGTGTATACCGAGGCGGAAAGCTCAAACATGGGCAACGACAGCAGAATAACCGTCAGCGCCAGCGCCGCGGCGCACACAATCAGCCCGATGCGGTTTTTGAGCGCGGCGGCCTCATTCTTGGGGGAATGGCTCATAGCTCATCCTCCTTCCGCATGGTCAGCATCATATATGCGCCCGCGGCCACGCATAATATGGCAAACCCAATCACCGAGAGCGCCGTGGCCGGGCCCTTCTTGTTATCGTAGAAGGCCAGCATATACAGGTAGGTTACCAGCGTGTCGGTTTTGTTCGCGGGCGCGCCCTTGGTAATGGTGTAAATGATGGGGAAGGAGTTGAACACATAAATGATGTTCAACACCGTGCTTACCGTAAGCGAGGGCTTTACCAGGGGAATGGTAATCATGCTCAGCTTTTTCCAAAAGCCCGCGCCATCCACGGTCGCGGCCTCATAATACGCCGCGTCGATGGATTGCAGGCCGCTCAACACGCAAAAGGTCACAAACGGAATGGTTACAAAGATGCCCACCCCGCACTCCCAAATAAACTCAATTTGATAGGAAGCGCGCCAGTTAATGGCCTCCCTGATAATGCCAAGATTGAGAAGCACGTTGTTTAGATTCCCGTATTCAAATTTGATGATGTAATTCCATATGGAAGCCTGAATCACCAGCGAGGCCGCCCAGGGAAACACCAGAATGGAGCGGGCAAGCTTGCGCCCGCGGAAGGGCTGGTTAAACAGCATGGCGATTATGAAACCAAGCAGGGTGGAAAGCCCCACCACGGAAACCACCCAAAGAAAGGTGTTGACCATAACGGTTCCAAAGGCGGGTTCATTCACTGCGTCCACAAAATTGCGCAGCCCCACAAAGCCGCCTACCATGCCGGATTTGGAAACCTCGCTGAAGGCGATTTTAAAAACGATGCCAATTGGGAAAACCACAAAAACCGCCATCAAAAGGATGCTGGGCAGAATCCACAGATATGGCTCCCACTTATGGCGCACAAGGATGTTATTCACGCTGTGTCCTCCTTTTGGGAGATAAGAAAGAGAGGCCGGCCTTACACCGGCCTCTCTTTGGAGTCCTGTTTACTTGGTAAGTTCAGCCTGGAGCGCGTCTAGCTGCTCCTGCACGCTGCTGCCGGTAAGGGCGTTCTGCTCGGCGCGAATCACGCCCTGCTTTACCTGATCCCATTCGGCCTTGGCGGTGGGGTAGAACTGGCAGCCAGCCAGCACGTCCAGCCAGGCGGAGAAGGAGGGATCGGCCTCAACCAGGGAAGCCACGGCGCTGTTCACGGCGGGCAGGAAGCCTTCCATGCTCACCCAGCCAACGTAGTTCTCGGGATCGTAGAAGAAGGTGAGGAACTTGCCGATGGCCTCGTTGCGGGCAGCCTGATCGGCGCTGTCATCCTTGAAGGCCATGATGCGGTCCATAACGCCCTGAGAGGCGCTGGTGCAGCCCTCGTTGTGGGGGATGGGGGCGGTGGCGCAGTTGACCTTGGATTCCTTCTCCTGGATGTAGGTGGGCAGGGAGTTGGGGGCGATAACCATGGCCAGCTTGCCCGCGCCAAACATATCCTGAAGGTCGTAACGGGTCTGGGTGGCGGGGTTGGGGTTGGTGAAGCCCTTGTTTACCAGGCCGATCGCGTATTCAATGGCCTCTACGTTCTTGGCACTGTTCAAAGCCCACTCGCCGTTCTCATCCACAAAGCCGCCGCCGTTGTTCCACGTGTAGTAGGAGAAAGCGGCCTGACCCTCGTCGGTGGTCATGTCGATGCCCCAGGGATAGATGTCGCCGCCGTAGTAGTCCAGAATGGCCTGGCAGGCGTCCTCGAGCTCGGCCCAGGTGGTGGGTACTTCGATGCCCACTTCCTCAAACATATCCACATTGTAGTACAGCGCGCGGGCGCTTGCCAGATCCGGCACAGCCCATACCGTGCCGTCGATCACGGACTGATCGATGAAGGAGGGGAAGAAGTCGTTAAACAGCTCCTCCGGGCAATAATCCTTCACGGGCATGAGCAGGCCCTCGTTGGCGTAGTTGGCGAATACGTCGATATTGAGGATGTCGGGGGCGTTGTTATTGGAAATGCGGGTAGATACCTCGGTATACACGTCGTTCCAGGAAACCACTTCCAGGTTCAGCTTGACGCCGGGATTCTCGGCCTCAAACTTATCTACAAAGTTTGTGCCGTTCATGCCGGTGCCAAGGAACCAGTCGTTGGTGTTGGGGCCGTACTGGCAGATGATTACGTCCAGCGTGATATCCTCGGCGAGCGCGACGCTCGACAGGGACAGCAGCATCATAACAGCCAGCAGCAATGCGGTAAGCTTCTTCATGGGATGTCCTCCTTATTCAGTTGGTAAATGGGAACGGTCAACGTTTGACATCCCCATTATATCTGATTGTTGAGTGAAGGTTAGTTATGATTGGGATAATTATGCACTGAATGAATGCTAAAGTCTTTCGCGGGAGATACCCATGATTGGGATAGAGCGAAGGACGGTATGAGGTATGAAAATTTATGCCTTCAATGGAAAAAGCAATCTTTGCGGCGAAGAAATCCGGTCTTTGCGCGAAAAAAAGCGCCTCTCTCAGGAGCAGCTTGCGGCCAAGATGCAGGTGGAGGGCGTGCAGATCAACCAAAAAGCGGTCAGCCGGATTGAAACCGGCGACCGCGTTGTGCCCGACTATGAGGTACTGACGTTCGCACGCGTGCTGGGCGTTGAGGTGGGGCGGCTTCTGCGGGAGCAGAAAAGCGAATGAGCCGCTTTACGCCCGCTTCCAAAGCCATGCCGTGTAGCCCAGCGCGACAGCCGTGAGCGCCAGTGAAGAAAAAATGGAAAACGCTACCGTGCCTTCCACACTGAAGGCGCTCAGGATGTTTATCGCGCTGTGAGCGGCGATACAGGGAATCAGGCTGCGGCCCTTCTCCAATATCACCACGAACAAAAGCCCCAGCGCGCAGGCAGACACAATCTGCAAACCCGTTTCAAGCACAGCAGCGCCGTTAAGCAGGTTCACCAGATGCCCAATGCCAAAGGTAAGGCTGGCAACCGCCATGGCGCTTTTTGCATGGCTTTTTTTCAGCGCCGTATACAAAAGGCCCCTGAAAATGACTTCCTCAATAAAGCCCACGCAAAGCATGCTGAACACATACAGCGTCGTTTCCACAGGCGAAAACCGCAGGGCGGCCCCCTGCCACAGGTTCACGCTCACAATCGCCGCCAGCGGCAAAAAATAAAGGAAATCCCCCGCGCGGCCCTGAAAGGCGCACAGCCCGCAGCGCGCCGCATACCCGCGCCCGCGCACCCACAGCCATAGCGCCGCCGCCATGCCCGCGCTCAGCGGGGCCGTAACGCTCTTAGCCACGCCCGCCGCCTGGGAAAGGTTGTCCCCAAGGCTGAACAGCGCCACATAGACTCCAATCCAAATCAACGCGTCCCGAAGCTCCCTGTCCTCCGGCTTTCCCTTCAGTAGAGTAGGAAGAAACCGCCTTACAGCATTACTGCTGTAGGTTTGCTTCAACCCCTCCCAGAACCGGACTTACACCTCTCGATGTATCCGGCTCGCCATCTGAATTACTGACGATTAGTAATAGCTCTGTCAGGCGT
>JALEIQ010000324.1 GCA_022769795.1 Clostridiales bacterium | reverse complement strand
TGATGCAGGGAGCGGGATATTCGATAGGCGGATATTTAATGGGCTTGGAGGGATCGCAAAGCGTATCGCCGGTATTGGTGAACTGCAGCTTGGAAAGCGCGCCCATATCGCCCGCGTTGAGCAGTTGGGTGTTGATCTGCTTCTTGCCGCGCAGCACGTAAATGCCCGCAATCTTCTCGTTCTTATCCGCGGAGGCATTGTACAGGTTGCCGCTGCCGCTGAGGCTGCCGCTCATCACCTTAAACAGGCTCAGCTTGCCAACGAACGGGTCGGCAATGGTCTTGTATACCAAAGCGCTGAAGGGCTCGTCGTTATTGCAGGAGCGGGTCTCCTCCTCCTCGGTTTTGGGGTTTACGCCGGTGTAAACCGCACGCTTGGGAGAGGGCAGGAAGTCCGCCATCACATCCAGCAGCTTGGCAACGCCTACGCCGGTGAGGGCAGAGCAGGGAACCACCGGGCAAATCTGGCCGGAGAACATGCCCAGCTTAAAGCCCTCCAGAATTTCCTCGTGCGTGAGCGTGCCCTCGTCAAGGTATTTCATGGTCAGCTCGTCGTCGGTCATCGCGGCCGCCTCGGTAATTTCCTCAAGAGCAAGGGCGATATCGTCCGCCATATCGGCAGGCACGGGCACTTCCTTGGGCAAACCCTTATTCACGCGTTCATACGCCTTGTTTTCAAGCACGTTTACAATGCCCCGGAAGCCGGAGCCGCTGCCAATGGGCAGCATTACAGGCACAACGCTGCTGCCAAAGCGGTCGCGCAGCTGAGCCTGCACCTTCATAAAGTCCGCATGATCACGATCCATCTGGTTGACGATGAACATTCTGCCAACCTTGTTCTTGGTGGCATAGTCCCACGCCTTTTCCGTGCCTACGGCAATGCCGCTCACGGCGTTTACCAAAATGGCGGCGGTTTCTACCACGCGCAGAGGGCCCATCATCTCGCCAACGAAATCAAAATAGCCAGGAACGTCAATTACGTTGAGCATCTTCTGATTCCAGTCAATCGGCGCAATAGCCGCGCTGATGGAGATTTTTCTCTTGATTTCTTCCGCGTCAAAGTCGGTAACGGTATTTCCGTCCTCTACCCGGCCCTGGCGGTCAATCGCTCCGGCAGCGAACAGCAGTGCCTCCATCAGCG
Source organism: Clostridiales bacterium (assembly GCA_022769795.1). Classification (GTDB taxonomy): domain Bacteria; phylum Bacillota; class Clostridia; order Christensenellales; family Aristaeellaceae; genus Limiplasma. The sequence goes on along the minus strand of JALEIQ010000324.1, from coordinate 4,473 downwards.
TCGTTTTGCCTTCGCTGCCATGTCCCATGAGGGCTACGTTCCTGATATCCTTGGTTTGATAGCTTGCCATTATGGATCCCCCTTATACTATTTGATTTTCGCATCCCGGCGCGCTGCTTCTCGAGCAGTTTTTGATGGAAGAATGCGCAACGTCCAAGTCAAAGATTACGCCAGATTGCATATGACCGCTTGTAATTCGTTTTGTATTATAGCAGAAAACACACAAAAAGAAAAGCATAAACGAAAGAAAATGCGCAAAAGGCAGCAAAACAATTATGCTAATAAATACTTCTGCTTCAAATACCCCTCAAGATTCCCGCATTCGCTTACCGAAATGGAGGAAATTTGGAGCTGGCGCATGCAGGCCAGCAGGATGGCGAACCCATGCGCCACGATATCCGCTCTTTGCGGCTGAAGATACGCAAGCTTCACACGCTCCTCCATAGGCATGGGCGCAAGCGTTTCAAGCGCCTTGAGAACCGTTTCCTGCGTAAGGCGAAAGCCGTGAATGTTTTCGCGCCGCTGCCAGGGCTGTTGCTGCACAAAGGCCGCCCCGGTTGTAAAGGTGCCTCCCACGCCCACCCAGCCTTCCACTTGCAATGCAAGAAAGCGCGCCTTTTCAGGCTCTATGATCCGTTCCGCCAGCTCTGTCATAGCATGCGCGTCCATCACGCTAACAATAGGATGCATGCGATACAGCCGCACCGCGCCCATTTGCAGGCTTACCGCATCTGCTATCTCCCGGCCACGCCCTACCACAATTTCCGTGGAACCGCCCCCAATATCAATCAGTCCTGTGCGCTCGCCTTCCGTCGCGCCAAGAAAGGAGAGGTGGGCTTCCTCCTCTCCGTTGATAATATCCAAGGGAAGGCCGGTGGCATTCCGCAGCGCTTCCAGAAACGCATCCTGATTTGCTGCGTCCCGCACCGCGCTGGTGGCAAACAAATGCACCTTTTTTACGCCCTGAGAAACCGCCTCTTTGCGGAAACCCTCAACGCTTTCACAAGCCTTTGCGATCATCTGCTCAGTGATATTACCCCGCTCATCCAGGGCGGCAAACACGCGCAGCCCTTCTCGATACCGGCGCAGCCTATGCAGCCTGCCCTCGCTAACATCCGCAATGAGCATTCTCAGGGAATTGGAGCCAATGCCAATGGCAGCCGTTCGCATAGCAAACACCTCATTTGTATTGATGGGAAAATTTTTCTTTACAATATAGAAATACCCTCGCCGTTACCGGGAAGGTATTTCTTCGTTTCCATATAACGCTTCGGGATTGGTAATCACAAAGCGGATCTCATCGGGCATCATATAGCCATACATGGTTCTGGCCTGATTTTCTATAAAAGCGTCGGTACCCGCCATTTCAAGCGTGGCTTTCAGCGTCACCTGCTCGTTTTGCAACTCGGCTAGCCTCACCTTGCCTTGATCGCAAGCGTTATTCAGCTCCACAATGCTCGCGTTTAGTGTGCCGCTGTACCAGAAAAAACCGCCCATAATGCATGCTGCCATTACAATCAGCACCCATACATTCATCGTTTTGCGCACGGCGGCTCTCCCCTTCTAAAAAGAATTATATAGTAATTTCTCTGCCTAGCGCAAATTTCCTGCCGCTTCGTCAACAAAATCTTCCGCCTTTTTCTGAAACCGCCTGCGTGCGGCGCTTATCAGCCGTCCAATGCCGTCGGCATACAAAAGCGCTCCTATGACGACAGCCAGCACATGGTACAGCCTAAGCGCCGCATCGCGCAAAAACAAGGTTAGCGCAATCAGCGAAAGGCTGCATAGCAGCAGCGCCGCAACATCCGTCACAGGCTTCAGTCTACCCGCATAGCGGCTTAAGTCCAAAGCCGCCGCCAAAATTATTCCCAGCGGCACAGCCGCCAGAAATGCCTGTGCCTGTCCGCTCGTTTCAAAAAACAGTTTCATTTTTTATGTCCCATCCAGGCAAATAAGCGCTTGGCGGTTGCTTTTGGGGTTTCGTAAATTACGCCGTCAATATGCCCATCCACATCCAGCCTGCCTTCTTCCAGCAAAAGCTTGGCGATATGCAGGCTCTGCCCTGTCAAAATCATCACACCGCAATCCAGCTTCAATACCACCTCGGTTTCATGAAAGCTGCATACGTCCGTTACGCCTGTGATAATTGCATGACGGCGCTTGTCGATGCTTAGGGTATGGCTGGTTCGGATGGACTGCGAGCCGCTCTCGGCGGCGCTGTTATTCCCGTTTATCAAAGCACTTCCCTCCCCTCATCCAAAGGTATGCCCGAACCTTTGCAAAAAGAAGGGTTGACAGAGAGCGTAAACTGATATATCATGCGTATACCAAAATGATTATTTGGTATACGCATGATTAAGGAAGGGATATCATGAACAAGCAGGTACGGTTGCTCACCTATTCGGCCCTCATGTGCGCGCTCATCATCGTTTCAACGCTATGGCTCAAATTCAGCATTCCTGGAACAGATATGATGGTAACAACGCAAGTCTTTTTCGTATTGCTCTGCGGCTTTCTTCTTCCGCCCAAGTACTGCCTGTATACGCTTGGCGCGTATCTTCTGCTGGGCCTGATTGGCCTGCCCGTATTTTCCGCCACCGTTGGCCCGGCGGTAATCGCCACGCCGTCTTTCGGCTATCTCATTAGCTTTCCTTTTTCCGCCATGGTTGTTTCCGTGCTGTCCAAAAAGCTTTCCGCGCATATGTGGGGCCGCTATGCCGCGGCGTTGCTGGGCGTTGTCATCAGCTATGTGATTGCCCTGCCTTACATCGCCGTGCTTAAGGCCGTTTATCTCAACGCGCCGCTGCCCCTTGGCGCGCTGTTAAGCGCGTACTGCTTGGCCTTCCTTCCGCTTGATATTCTCAAGGCGGTTTTGGCAGCCGCCCTCGCAGGCCGCTTGGAAAAGCCGCTTCGGCTTAGCGAGTTGAAGGCCGCATAATCCCATTCCCAATACCCTATCAAAACAGCAACAGCGCTTCTTGCGATCAAAATCCGCAAGAAGCGCTGTTGCGTTAGGGCAGTTTAGGTTCGATATCCAAATGGGTCAGTTGCACTTCCCCTTCATTGAGCTCGCTCAGGGTTTGACCATTGCCATACAGCCGGTACTTATACGTGCACAGTCCTTCAAGTCCCATAGGCCCGCGCGCATGCAGCTTTCCGGTGGCAATGCCCACTTCCGCGCCAAATCCAAACAGGAAACCATCAGCAAAACGTGTAGAACAGTTATGAAAAACGTCCGCGCTGTCCACAAGGCTTAGGAACTGCTTCGCGTGAGCCATATCGGAGGACACGATGCAATCCGTATGATGGGAGCCATACCGGTTGATATGTGCGATTGCCTCCTCCAGCGAATCTACCACACGAATGGACAGAATAGCGTCCAAATACTCGGTTTCCCAATCCTCCTGGGAAGCGGGCTGGCAGGCAATCATCTTAGAGCACTCGCTATCTCCGCGCAGCTCCACGCCCTTTGCGCGGAGGGCCTTGGCTACGGCCGGTAAGAATTCGCCAGCAACTCCCCTATGTACCAGCAGCGTTTCGGCAGCATTGCACACGGACAGGTTCTGCGTTTTGCTATCTACCGTCACCTTCACGGCCATAGCCAAATCGCAGGGATCATCCACATATACATGACAAAGCCCCTCGGCGTGTCCAAGCGCGGGAATCTCGCTGTTTTGCATGATATAACGCACAAAGGCGTTGCTGCCGCGCGGAATAATCAGGTCAATATTTTTGTGCTGCTTCAGCATTTCTTGAACATCCTCGCGGGAATGCAGCAGGCCGCACCAGTGCTCCGGCAGCCCGCATTCCCGCGCCGCGCTTTCAATCAATCCGGCAAGCAGCTCATTGGTGCGGGCAGCCTCCCGCCCCCCCTTCAAAAGCACCGCGTTTCCGCTTTTTAAACAAAGCGAGGCAATTTGAACCAGCGCATCCGGACGGCTTTCAAAAATTACGCCGATTACACCGATAGGGCACGCTACGCGGTAAAGCCTGAGCCCCGGTGAAAGCTCCTTGGCATAGTCCACGCGCCCCAGCGGATCCGGCAAAGCCGCCAACGCCCGAAGTCCATCCGCCATGCGTTGGCATTTCTGCTCAGTCACCCGCAAGCGGCTTATCAGCGGAGCACTTACCTCTGCGGCGATTGCGTCCTCAACGTCCAATGCGTTAGCCGCCATAACCTCGGCTTTTTTGGCCTCTATCAGGCTTGCAATAGCATCAAGCGCCTGATTGCGCTTTTCAAGCGACGCAGCAGCTAATGCAAAAGATGCTGCCCGTGCGTTTTGAGCCATGCTTTGTATGCTTAGCGCCATAATCCGTCACCCCTTCCGTACATTAGCTGCATTATATGCCAACGCAAACCCTTTGGCAAGTACTTGCGTTTTGGTGAACTGGCATGCTATAATAGATTGCTTTGCAATGCGAACAGACCGGAAAGGAGGTTTCCCAAATGCCGCACCAAAAAGGAATTAAGCC
>JALEIQ010000322.1 GCA_022769795.1 Clostridiales bacterium | reverse complement strand
CGTTGTTATGCTGTTCCGGCCAAAGGCCGGAATCGCACGACCCAAATTGAAAATTTGGGCCGCGCGACCCGAGGCCCTGTGGGGCCTTGGGCGAAGCCCAAAGCGAACCGAAGGAGTCAACCGAAACGAGTCATGGGCACGCACGGTAGTGCCCGTGACGACGATTGAGGTTGCGGGTCTGCGGCCCTCCGACACCTCCCAGGGGGTTAAGGAAAAGAGCTTATTTCACCTTCTGGCCGATTTTGTTTTCCGTGCCGTTTAGCAGGCGCTGAATATTGGCGCGGTGCCGCCACACGCACATGGAGAACAGAATTACCGTGAACAGGCAGGCTGCCCATTGGCCCCAGAGGGCAACGCACATCAGCGCCATATAGCAAAGCAGCATGGTCATGCTGCCCAGGCTGATGAAGCGGGTGAGCGCGATAACGGCCACGCAGATCACAATGGAAATGCTGCCCCAAAGCGGATTGACGAACAGGATGACCGCCGCCGAGCAGGCAACGCCCTTGCCGCCCTTGAAGCCGTAGAACACAGGCCAGTTGTGGCCTACCACCGCAAAGACGCCCGCCAGCATCATACCAAAGCGGTCAACGCCGAAGGTGACTCCCGGCAAAAGGATGCTGCCAAGCCAGCAGGCCAGCGTCGCTTTCAAAAAATCGCCTATGAAGGTGACAAGGCCGCTTTTTAAGCCCATTACGCGCAGCACGTTGCTTGCGCCCGTGTTCTTGCTGCCCTTGCTGCGAATATCAACGCCCTTTGCGTTCGATACCGTCAACCCGGTGGAAAAGCATCCCAGCAGATAGGCCACCACAGCCACCAGGACAGAAAGAAGAATGTTGCGCATAAGCGCCTCCCTACTGCGGCTTTCCGCATTTTATCTGGCAAGTTTATTATACCATAGCTTTCGCAAAAAGGAAACCAAGCATGCGGGGTAAAAGCCCCTCGCGGCCTTTCGCTTTCGCGCGTCAGACACGCCCGGATAAGCCTTACGGACGAAGCGTTGTTTCGACGGGAAAGCGGTACTTTTTGCAGGAAATCCGCTTGTAACGCCGTAATTTAGGTTTATCCGATATGAAAAGCGGGTATCTTAGTAGCATACCCCCAAATCAACAGAAGGAGGCAACGTTGATGTCTGTAACAAAGCTGACTGTAGATACGTTTGAGAAGGAAGCCCTTGCGGCGGGAAAACCAGTGCTCGTCGATTTTTATGCCGACTGGTGCGGCCCGTGCAAAATGCTTGCGCCCATCGTTGAGGAGATTGCCAACGAGGGAGGGCAGTACCGCGTTTGCAAGCTGAACGTGGACGACGCGCCCGATATTGCCGCGCGCTACGGCGTTATGAGCATTCCCACCCTGATTGTATTTAAGGATGGCCAGGCGGCCGGACGCACGGTGGGCGTGCAGAGCAAGCAGACCATTCTGAATATGCTGAAATGAAATAAGGAAGCAAAAAGCCGCGCGGCACGCACCCCCATGCGTGTGCCGCGCGGCTTTTTGGTAAGCATTCAGCCTTTCTTCATTTCGGCCAGGCACTTTTCGCATACCATCTTTCCCTTAAACAGGGTCACGTTGCGAGCGTCGTTGCAAAAAATGCAGCCGGGCTGATATTTTTTGAGGATAATTTCATCACCCTCGGTGAAAATCTCCAAGGTATCCTTGATGGCAATACCCATCGTCTTTCTCAACTCAATCGGGATCACAATACGGCCCAAATTATCAAGTTTACGAACCACACCGGTCGATTTCATTTGTAGCCCTCCATTCAATCAAAATGAAATTTACCACTTCATATGCCCCAAATACCCCAATCTAAAGTGGATAACATAAACATACCTCCTTATGAATAATCTGTCAATGGCCCATGTGGTAGCAGATTCGGCCAATATACATATAATCAGGTGTAATCAAATCCTTTTATGGAGGCGACGGGGTTGCTGCAATGGATGTGGTTCGGCATGATGGGCGCATCACTGATTTATGCCTGCATATGCGGCCGGGGAGCGGATATGCTGGCCGCCGCTCTCGCGGGAACGGGGGACGCGATTTCCCTTACACTGCGGCTGGGAGCCGGCTATCTGCTGTTTTGCGGTCTGATTGAAATCATGAAGGGGCTGGATATTCCCCAAAAGCTGAACCGACTGCTTCAGCCGCTGCTGCGCGCGCTGATGCCCGGCATGGACGCCCGGGCGGGGCAGGCGGTAACGATGAATCTATCCATGAACCTGCTGGGGCTGGGAAACGCCGCCACGCCTTTGGGCATGGAAGCCGTGCGCAGCTTGGACAGCCTGCGCGAAAGCAGGCCCGAAATGGCGCACAATATTTATATGTTGCTGATCCTGAACGCGACCAGCCTTCAGCTGGTTCCTACCACGGTGCTGGCGCTTCGCACGGCGGAGGGATCGGCGGACGCGAACGCGATTTTGCTGCCCAGCCTTTTGTGCACCGCGGCTTCCACGGCCGCCGGGGCCTTGCTGGGCATGGCATGCCGCCGCCTGGAGCAGCGCCATGCTTAACGGGCTGATGCTGCCTGCGCTGATGCTGGCGCTGCTGATAGGAGCGGCCTGGAGGCGGCTGCCCATGTACGACCTGTTTGTTGAGGGCGCAAAGGAGGGCATGCGCGTGGCGGCGGGCGTGCTGCCCAACCTGGCGGCCATGCTGTGCGCCATTTCGCTGATGCAGGCTTCCGGCCTTATGGAGGCGCTGTGCGGGCTGTTCGCGCCGCTGTTTGCCTGGCTGGGGCTGCCCAGGGAGGTTGCGCCGCTGGTGCTGCTCAGGCCCATGAGCGGTTCCGCTTCCCTGGCCATGGTGGAGCGCCTGATGCGGGAATACGGCACGGACAGCCGCATCGGGCTGATCGCCTGCACGGTAATGGGCTCGAGCGAAACCATTTTCTACACGATTTGCGTGTATATGAGCGTGGCGCGCGACCGGCGAACCGGCTATGCGGCGCCCTGCGCGCTGCTGGGCTCGCTGCTGGGCGTGTGGCTGGCCGGAAGGCTGTTTTGAACGTTGACAAGTGCTGAAAATTGGGTATAATAAGCATGAAATGCAGATAGATGCGCAATGAACGGGAGAGTACCGTTTTGCTGTCATGCCAAAGAGAGCCGCGGCGGGTGAAAAGCGGCGCAGGCGCGGCGGGAACATGGCCCGGGAGCGTTTTCGTCCGATAGGTAGGGCGAAACGGCAGGCACCGATAATTGCCTGCGGCCATTTGAGGGCCGAAAGTGACAAACCAAGGGTGGTACCGCGGGTGAAGCCCGCCCCTTTTGCAGGGGGTGGGCTTTTTTGATTCAGTCAGGAGGGGGAGCATGGAAAACCAGGAGAAATTCTACATCACAACGCCCATTTACTATCCCAGCGATAATTTGCACATTGGGCACGCCTATTGCAGCGTGGCGGCGGACACCATGGCTCGCTTCAAAAAGCAAACGGGATTTGACACCTATTTCCTTACGGGCACGGACGAGCACGGGCAAAAGATCGAGCGCAAGGCTCAGGCCAAGGGCGTGACCCCGCAGGCCTACGTGGATGAGATTGTAAGCGGCATCAAGGAGCTGTGGAAGCTGATGGACGTCGAATACGACGATTTCATCCGCACCTCGGATGAGCGCCATGTAAAGGCCGTGCAGAAAATTTTCCGCAAGCTGTACGACCAGGGGGACATCTACAAGGGCAGCTACGAGGGCTGGTACTGCACCCCCTGCGAAAGTTTTTTTACAGAGTTGCAGCTCAAGGACGGCTGCTGCCCTGACTGCGGCCGCCCCGTGGAAAAAACCAATGAGGAAGCTTACTTCTTTAAGCTGGGCAAGTATCAGCAGTGGCTGATCGACTACATTGAGGCCCATCCGGACTTCATCCAGCCCGCCAGCCGCAAAAACGAGATGGTGAACAATTTCCTCAAGCCCGGCTTGCAGGATTTGTGCGTGAGCCGTACCTCCATCAAATGGGGCGTGCCTGTGGATTTTGATCCCAAGCATACCGTGTATGTGTGGCTGGACGCGCTGACCAACTACATCACCGCCCTGGGCTATGAAAGCGCGGACGACAGCCTGTACCAAAAGTACTGGCCCGCGAATATCCATCTGGTGGGCAAGGAGATTATACGCTTCCATACCATCATCTGGCCCATTATTCTGCACGCGCTTGATTTGCCGCTGCCCAAGCAGGTATTCGGCCACGGTTGGCTGGTGCTGGACGGCATGAAGATGTCCAAGTCCCTGGGCAATGTGGTGGATCCCGTGGTGCTGTGCAAGCGTTACGGCAGCGACGCCATCCGTTACTTCCTTATGCGCGAGATGCCCTTTGGCAGCGACGGCCAGTTCAGCTACGAGGCGCTGCTGACCCGTATCAACGCCGATTTGGCCAACGACTTGGGCAACCTGGTCAGCCGCACGGTAGCCATGGTGGAGAAATACTTTGACGGCGTTGTGCCCCAACATGGCGAATGGGACGAAAACGACCGGGCGTTGATCGCTCTGGCGCAGGAAACGCCCGCCAAGGTGCTCAAGCGCATGGACGAGCTGCAATTTTCCCTGGCCCTGCAGGATATTTGGCAGTTGATTGGCGAGTGCAACCGCTATATTGACGTGAACGCCCCCTGGGTGCTCATCAAGAGCGAGGAAGGCAAGGAGCGTTTAAAGACGGTGATGTACGTGCTGTGCGAGTGCATCCGCGTGGCGGCGGTGCTGATTGCGCCCACCATGCCGCGCACCCCGGCGCGCATCTTCGAGCAATTGGGCGTGAACGACGCGTCCCTGTGCAGCTGGGAATCCGCGTCCCGGTTTGGCCTGCTGCCCGCCGGTACGAAGGTTCAAAAGGGAGAGGCGCTGTTCCCGCGCATCGATATCAAGAAGGAACTGGCGGACATCGTGCCCACGCCGGCGCAGCCCCAGCCGGAGAAGAAGCCCGAAAAGAAGCCGGAGCCCGCGAAGCAGGCGGAGGACGGCGGTATGATTACCATTGACGATTTTGCCAAAATACAGCTTCGCGTGGCGCGCATCCTGACCGCCAGCCGGGTGGAGGGCAGCGACAAGCTGCTCAAGTTTACCCTGCGCCTTACGGCGGAGGAGCCGGAGCGCACCGTGGTAAGCGGCATCGCCAAGTTCTACACGCCTGAGGAAATGGTGGGCAAGCAGGTTGTGCTGGTAAGCAACCTGAAGCCCGCAAAGCTGCGCGGCATTCGCAGCGAGGGTATGATCCTGTGCGCCTCGGACGCGAAGGATGAAACGCTCAAGCTGGCGACCGTGGAGCCGGGCATGGAGGATGGAGCGTACATTCGATGAAGCTGTTTGACGCGCACTGCCATTTGGAAAGCGATAGGTTTCGGGACGATTTGTCGCAGGTGATGGAGCGCATGGCGCAAAACGGCGTTGAGCGCTGCGTCCTTGCCGGAAGCGATATGGAAACCAGCCGCGCCATTGTAACGCTCACGCGTAAGCATGAAAACGTGTTTGGCGTTGTGGGTGTGCATCCCCATGAGGCGAAGGGCTGGAAGGACGAGGACGCGCAGGAGATAGAAGCGATGCTTGCGGAGGCGCGCATCGTGGGCATTGGCGAAATCGGCCTGGATTACTTTTATGATTTTTCGCCTAGGGACGTGCAGCGGGAGGTGCTGGGAAAGCAGCTCCTGCTGGCGCGCCGCCTGGGCGTTCCGGCGGTGTTCCATGTGCGCGACGCGCATGGCGATATGCTGGATGTGCTCAGGGCGCACCGCGGTGAGCTGCCCGCGGGCGTGCTGCATTGCTACAGCGGAAGCGTGGAAAGCGCGCGCGAATATCTGGACATGGGGTTTTACCTGTCCTTCGCGGGGCCGGTAACGTTCAAGAACGCGCATAAATTGCAGGAGGCCGCCCGCTATTGCCCGGATGATCGCATCCTGGTGGAAACGGACAGCCCCTATCTGGCGCCCGTGCCTATGCGCGGCAAGCGAAACGAGCCCGCCTTTGTGCGCTATGTGGCGGAGGTTGTGGCCGCGCTGCGTGGCGTGGAAACGGAAGCGCTGGCGGAGCAGGCCGCGCGCAACACCTGCCGGTTGTTCGGCATCGCAGAGGCATGAGCATGCGGATACGTTTGATGGAGCCCGGCGACCTGGAGGCGGCGCTGGCGCTGTACGAGGGCGCAAGGCGCTTTATGGCAAGCGAGGGCAACGCGGTTCAATGGGCGGGCGGCTATCCGCAGCCGGAGCTGATTGAGCAGGACGTAGCGCGGAGGCAGGCTTACGTATGCGAGAAAAACGGGCATATCTACGCCGCCTTTGTGCTGGCCCTGGGCGACGAGCCCACCTACCGCGTAATCAAGGGCGCATGGAAGAACAACCGCCCCTATGGCACGCTGCACAGGGTGGCTTCCACGGGCGAAAGGCGCGGCATGGCGGATGTGATCGTTCGTTGGGCGTTTGAGAAAATCCGGAACCTGCGCGGCGATACGCATGCGCTGAACCTGCCCATGCAGCGCGCCTTTGAGCGCAACGGCTTTGAGCGCTGCGGCGTAATTTGGGTAGCGGACGGCACGCCGCGCATCGCCTATCAGAAAACGGACAACAGCGGGGAGGCGCATATATGCGGCGGCTGATTGTGATTGCGGGCACCAACGCGTCCGGCAAAAGCGGCCTTGGCGTGGAGCTGGCCCTGAAATACGGCGGAGAAATCGTTTCGGCGGATTCCAGGCAGGTGTTTCGCGGCCTGGATTTGGGCAGCGGAAAAATCACCCCCGAGGAAACGAAGGGCGTGCCTCACCATTTGATCGACATCTGCGACGCCGGAGAATTCTTCTCCATGGCGGATTTCCAGCGTCTGGCATACGAGGCTCTGGACGGCATTTTGGACAGAGGAAAGCCGCCCTTTTTGGTGGGCGGCACGGGGCTGTATATCAATTCGGTGGCGGACGGATATGTAATGTCCAATCGTATGCCGGATCTGGCCTATCGGGCGGAGCTGGAAACGCTTTCTACGGAAAGGCTGTACCAAATGCTGGTGGAAAAGCTTCCGGATACGGACGTGGAGCCGCGCAACCGCAACAGGGTGATGCGCGTGCTGGAAAAGCTGCACGACGGCGATGATGTGGTTCCCGGGAAGCAGCCCCGTTACGAAACGCTGCGCCTGGGCGTGACATGGGACAGGGAAACCCTGCGCAGACGCATTGACGAGCGTCTGGAACGCCGCCTGGCCGACGGGATGATCGACGAGGTGGACGGCCTGCTCAAGCGGGGCGTAAGCGAGGAATTCTTGCTCAAGCTGGGGCTGGAATACAAGTTTATTACGCAGTATTTGAAGGGCGATATTGCCACGGAGGAAGAACTGAAGCTGCTGCTGGGCACGGCCATCAAGCAGTTTGCCAAAAGGCAGATGACCTGGTTTAGGCGCGATCCGTCCATTCATTGGCTGGATATGGCGAAGAACCCTGTGCAACAGGCCAGCGCGCTGATTGACGAATTCCTGGCGGGCTAGGCGTCCTGCGCGGTATGCCGCAGCTTATCCATGGCGGCTTGAGCCCGTTCCAGATCAGCGTGGTTTTTCACGATGGGCACTGCTGCCAGCAGCGCGCAGCCCAGCGCCAGCCAGTGCCTCCCCGTGCGTATGGACACGGCGGCGCAGGTGAGCGAAAACATGAGGAAGGCAAAGATGCTGCGCCTTTCGTTGGGGCGGATAATCAGAACAAGCGAAAAGAATAGATACCAGAACACAAGCGCCCAAACGGCATGGCTAAAGGGCAGCAGGCCCGCCAGCACGCCAAACGCCGTGGCAATGGCCTTGCCGCCGCGAAAGGCGTACCATGGCGCAAGCGCGTGCCCCAGCGCGGGTGCGGCCATGACCAGCGGCAGCAGGAGAAACTGCGGCTCAAACCGCCGCACGGCCAGCCATACGGGCAGGAAGCCCTTCGCCATATCCATCAGCAGGCACAGCAGGCCCACCGGTATGCCCGCGAGCCGGAAGGCGTTGGCCGTTCCGGGGTTGTGATCGGCGCTTGTCCGTACCACGTCCACGCGTTTGAGCCACAAGGGCAGATGATAGCTGAACAGAATGCTGCCCGAAAGAAAGCCGAGTATGACAAAGCAGAGTTGGGAAAGCAGCATGGTCAAGCCTCTCCTTTCCAAACGTAAAGTGTATGGGGTCGCGGTGCGCATCGCGGCCTTTATTCATGCGCCTGCAAGAATACAGATGGCATCAACAATGTCGTCGGCGGCATGCGGGTTGATTTCACGGCGCTGACAGGCAAGCTGGCGGGCGCGCAGGCCTTCGTCCGCGGCAAGAAGCAGGGCGGCCTGCGCGCTTTCCAACGGCGTGGTTGTGGGCATCGACATGCCAAGCGAGCCGAAAAAGCGCGCGTTGACCGTTTCACAGCCTGGAATGGGCGCGGTATGAACAAAGGGGATGTTCTTCACGGCCGCCTCGGTGCTGGTAAGGCCGCCGGGCTTGGTGAGCGTTACGTTGCACGCGTCCATATAAACGGCCACCTGGCTGGTAAAATCCACGGGCACAAGGCGGGAATCATGCGCGAAGCCGGAGGCAAGCTCCTCCTTCAAACGATGGTTACGGCCTACAAGCACCAGAACGCGGATGTCCGGCCCGCCCAGCGAAAGCAGGTGGGAGGCGATCTGCGGCACATCGCCAAAGCCCATGCTGCCGCTCATGAGCAAAAAGAGCTGCTTGTCCTGCTCCAGCCCAAGTGACGCGCGCGCCTGCGCCATATCCATTTTCTGCGAAAAGGCGTGCGACACCGGGATGCCGGTTTCCACCAGCCTATCCGGCGCAAAGCCCTTTTGCTCATATTCGGGCCTCAGGGCGGAATGGGGGATAAAGAAACGGTCCACGTCCGTTTCCTCCCAAAAGGGAGTGCAGGTATAGTCCGTGGCGACGCCGTACACGCGTACCTTTACGCCATGTTTGCGCCGAAGCCAGGTAAGCGCCTCGGCGGGAAACAAATGCGGGCAGAGCACCGTGTCAAACCCGTTATCCTGGATAAAGCGCATCAGCTGGCCGGCATACAGGGCGTTGGCGTAATAGACCGGGCTTTTGAAGCGGGGGCTGGAGATAAATTCGCCCGCGCGGTAGAGGCGGCCAAACATGGCGGGCCTTAGCTGCGTCATTTTTACATAGCTGCCGCTTACCACCACAGAGGCGTGCCGCCCGCCGAAGGCGAGCGCGTCATGCATCTCGGCGGGCACGCCGCGCCGGGTAAGCGCCTCTAGGAGGGCTTTCCCGGCGGTATTGTGCCCCTGGCCCGTATTGCATGAAAGGATCAGCACCTTCATTGCAGAGGATCACATCCTTGCTGTCTTACCATATTGGGAAGGCGGACTAACCTCCGCCGTATATCAGTATAAGTATAAAACGGATTTGGGTTTTCGCCTATTCATTCGCGCTGAATTGTCAAAAAAAGCGGTTCAAAATGCCTGCGTTGAGGCTTGAACGCCTGCGGCTGCTAAGATTGCGAAAAAATCGTCAAAAAAGTATCATTCAGGCAGGAAAACAGGAAGGATAAGTAGAAACAAATAAATGGGGTGCAAGTTGGACTTTCGTTAGCATGCCCCCGGCCAAAGACCATAACCGCATGGAAGGGAGAACGGAAATGCACAACTCTCAAGACCTTCAAAAGGTGCTAGAAATTCGTGACGCCATCCTCGGCGGCAACGAAAAGCGCCTCAAGGAACAGCGTGACGCTGGCAAGCTCACCGCACGCGAGCGTGTAGAGAAGCTCGCTGACGCGGGCAGCTTCGTGGAGCTGTTCGCCCTGGTAAGCAAAAACGAGGAAGGCGCGGGCGTGATTACGGGGTATGCTACCATTGAGGAACGTCCCGTATACATTTTCGCGCAGGATTTCACCGTACGCGGCGGAGCGATGGGCAAGGCCCAGGCCGCCAAAATCGTAAAGCTTCTGGATCTGGCCCAAAAGACCGGCGCGCCCGTGCTGGCCCTGATGGACAG
>JALEIQ010000311.1 GCA_022769795.1 Clostridiales bacterium | reverse complement strand
CAGCGCGAAGGTGCCGCCATAGGCCGCCAGGGAGCGCAGGTACATGCCCACGTGCTGCCAGGGGGTACGCTTTTCACCCGTGCCGAACACGCAGCGGTTGTTCCAATAATAGGCGTTGATAACGCTGATGCAAAGGCCGATAAGGTTGGCGGCCAGGTAGTGCAGGCCCAAAAGGTGCACGCAGGCCTCGTAAACGCACAGCGAAATCAGCGTATTGCTCACGCCCACAACGCCAAATTTCACAAACTGCCACAGCCTTGCGCACAGGGGCTTTTCCATCAGGCGCGCCCACCGGCGCTTCAAATCTTTCATACAGGCCCTCCCCGCGCCCCTCAGGGGGCGCTTTCCTCCTGATTGTACCCTATGCGCCTTATGTTGACAATCCCTTAGGAACCATTATAATGAAAAGGAAATTCACGTTAAGGAGGCCCGCCCATGGCGCAGCCCATTACGATTCCCGCAAACGATTTGAAGCGCCCCTTCGAGCTGCACGCTCACGCTTATGAGCAAAAGGCGCTGGAGGTGCTTAGAAGCGGCTGGTATGTGCTGGGCAAGGAGGTAAGCGCCTTTGAGGAGCGCTTTGCCGCCTATACCGGGGCCAAATACTGCGTGGGCCTGGCCAGCGGCCTGGACGCGCTGTGGATTGCCTTTCGCCTGCTTGGCATCGGTCCCGGCGACGAGGTGATCGTGTGCGCCAACGCCTACATCGCCTGCGTGATGAGCATTACCATCAACGGGGCCGCCCCCGTGTTCGTGGAGCCGGACGTGTACGATAACATCGACGCGGACAAAATCGAGGCGGCCATCACCCCGCGCACCCGAGCCATCCTGGCGGTGCACCTGTTCGGCCAAAGCTGCGATATGGCCAAAATCTGCGCCATTGCCAAGCGCCACGGGCTCAGACTGGTGGAGGACTGCGCGCAGAGCCACGGCACCCTGTTTGAGGGCAGGCATACCGGCACATTCGGGGATATCGGCTGCTTCAGCTTTTACCCCACCAAGGGCCTGGGGGCCTTTGGCGACGGCGGCTGCATTCTAACCGATGACGAGGCGCTCGCCGGGCGCTGCCGCGCCTTTCGCAATTACGGAAGCCGTGTGAAATACCAAAACGAGGTTGTGGGCACCAACAGCCGCCTGGACGAATTGCAGGCCGGGCTGCTCAATGTAAAGCTGGACTTTCTGGACGCGCTCAACGCCGAGCGCCGCGAAATCGCCCAGCGCTATCTGGACGGGCTTGATACGGCCTGCCTTACCCTGCCCAGGGTGCGCCCCGGCGTAACGCCCACATGGCACCAGTTCGTTATTCATACGCCGTACCGCGACGCGCTGCGCGCCTACCTGGCCGGGCGCGGCATCGGCAGCGAGGTGCACTACCCCATCCCCCCGCATCTAAGCGAGGCGTACCGCTATCTGGGTCTGCGTGAGGGCGCGTTTCCCATCGCGGAGCGCAACGCGCATGAGGTGCTCAGCCTGCCCATGTTCAACGGCATCACGCTTGAGGAGCAAAGCCGCGTGATCGATACCATCAACGGCTTCCGCCCATAAAGGAGATCTATGGAAACGCTTACCCTGACCCCCTACCGCCCGGAATACGCCGGAAAGTGGGATCGCTTTGTCATGGAAGGCTCCATGAACGGCACCTTTCTGCATACCCGGCGTTTTTTGAGCTATCACCCCGAAGGCCGCTTTGAGGACGCGTCCCTGATGATTTTTAACGGAAACGAGCTGGTGGGCGTGTGCCCCGCCGCCGCGCAGACGGTAAACGGCGTGAGCATGCTGCGCTCGCACCCGGGCAGCACGTTCGGCGGGCCGGTGCTTTCCCCCTCGCTGCTGCGCGCGCCTAAGCTTACCGCGCTGGTTGCGCAGCTGGACGCATACTGGCAAGCGCAGGGCTATGGCGCGGCGGAGCTCAAGCTCACCAGCGACCTGTTTTCCACCCTGCCCACGGACGCGCTGCAATACGCCCTCTACCACGCCGGCTATACCGACGAGCTGGAAATCGCCGCGTACCTGCCCATAGCGGGCCAAGGCCACGAGGATATCCGCGCGGCGTACAGCTTTAACAAGCGCTATGACCTCAAGCGCTGCGAAAAGGCGGGGCTTGAGGCGCGCGGCATTGAAAGCCGGGACGGGCTCGCCGCGTTTTACGAGCTTTTGTGCCTCAATTTGCAGAAGTTTGACGCCAGGCCCGTGCATACCCTGGACGAGCTGTGGGATTTCCTGAGCGCGCGGCTCAGGGACGAGGTATCCTTCCTTGGCGTGTACGACGCGCAGGGCCGCATGGTGGCGGGCGCGTGCCTGTTCTTTTTTGCGCGGGCCAATGTGCTGCATACCCAGTACCTGGCAACCGACCCGGCCATCAAGGGCTATGTGCCCTCCGCCTTCCTGTATGACGCGGTCATCCGGCGGGGCCTTGCGATGGGCGCTTCGTGCGTGAGCTTTGGTACCAGCACGCACGACCGGGGCCGCGTGCTCAACACCGGCCTCATTCAAAACAAGGAGGGCTACGGCTGCCTGCATTCCCTCAACCGCATCTATACCAAGCACTATCGGGAGGCATGACCCCATGATGAACGATTCTGTTCGCATGCTGGAGTTTCCCCAGCACGGCGACGAGCGCGGCCACCTGGTGGTGGTGGAAGGGCTCAAGGATATCCCCTTTGAGATCAAGCGCATCTTTTACATCTACGGAAGCGACCGGGACGTGGTGCGCGGCTGCCATGCCAACCGCCGCAGCGAGTTTGTGCTCATCAACGTATCGGGCCAAAGCAAGGTGCGCGTGCGCGACGGCTTTGGCAACGAGGCGGTGTTTTCCATCAACAGGCCGCACACGGGGCTGTACCTGCCCAGGATG
>JALEIQ010000289.1 GCA_022769795.1 Clostridiales bacterium | reverse complement strand
CACGGTGCCGCCCAGAGAATCGCCCGCTTTGCGGGCATTGAGGATGGCCTCATACATGCGTTCGCCCACCTGCGCGTCCAGCGTGGGTACGGGACGGGCATGGCAGGCTTCCAGCGCGTCCAGATCCGGCGGGGTGGGCAGGGGAGCGTCCGCTTCGGGGCCAAGCTGTGCCACATGCGCGGCGATGCGCACGCCCTCGCGTGCCAAAAGCTGCATGGCAACGCCGCCTGCAAACACATAGGGCAGCGTGAGGCGGCCGCTGTGGTGGCCGCTGCCGCGCAGGTCGTCAAAGCCGAGGCTGCGCACGGTGGCGGGATAATCCGCATGGCCGGGGCGGGGCCTGTCGGGCAAAAAGCTGTAGTCCGAGCTGTGAGTATCGGCGTTTTCAAAAAGGGCGGTCAACGGCTGGCCGGTGGTCGTACCGTTCATAAGGCCGCTTACGATGCGCGGGATATCGCTTTCCCGGCGGCCGGTGGCAATGGCGCTGCGGGCTGCCCGGCGCTGAAGAAACGCGCCCAGAGCCTCCTCATCCAGCGGAAGCCCGGCGGGAAGGCCGTCCAGCACCACGCCTACGGCCTGGCCGTGGCTTTCCCCAAAAATTTGCACGCTGAGCATGCGCCCGATACGGCTGCTCATTCCGCAATCCCTCCCAACTGGCGGTAGGTATCCAAGAACCCGGGCCACGACTTGGTGATGCATTCCACGCCGGAAACGGTGATGGGCGCGTCCGCGATCAACGCCGCCGCCGCCAGCAGCATAACCATGCGGTGATCCCCGCGCGCACTGGCGGTAAAGCCGCCGTGCAGCCGGGCGGGGCCGTACACGGTGAGGGAGTCCTCATCCGCCTCCACCCGCACGCCAAGCTGGTTAAGCAGCTCCTGCGTGGCGGCCAGGCGGTCGCACTCCTTCAGGCGCAGGCGGCTGACCCCCGTGAGGGTGGAAATGCCGTGCGCCTGCGTGCAGGTGAGCGCCAGGATGGGCGCAAGGTCGGGAATGTCGGAGCAGTCGATTCGCGCGGGCATCAGGCCCGCGTGAGAGGGGCGGGCGGCATACAGACCGCCCGCGGCATGGAAAATACGCATGCCCATGGCGCGCAGCACATCCACCACGCGCGCGTCGCCCTGGAGGCCGCTTTGGCTCAGGTTGGGCACCATGACGCCGCAGCCCATGGCGTTCATGCATAAGAGCACCGCCGCCTGCGACCAGTCGCCTTCCACGTTCACTTCGGCGGGGGAGGGCTGGAGCGCGGGCTCAAGCGCAAACACGCCTTCGGAGCGCTCGGTGAAAGAAATGCGGAATTGCTCCATCAGGCGCAGCGTCATATCCAGATAGGGGCGGCTTACGATAGGGCCGGTAACCGTAAGCGTGCTGGGCGCGGGCGCGCCGGATGCGTCCCGGGCATGCGCCAGCGCGATCAGAAGCCCGCTGGCAAACTGGCTGGATTGGGAGCCGTCAATCTGATACGCGCCCGCGGGCATGTATCCCGAAATTTCGACGGAGGCCAACCCGTCCTCACCGGCGGGAATGCGGGTCATGCGCCCGCCGGTTTGCTTTAGCAGGGGCTCAAAAGCGTCCAGGGGCCGCCTGAATAGCGCGGGCTCCATGCGGAAGCGCACAGTCTGGCCCCGCACCAAAAAGGCGGGAATCAGCATGCGCAGCGCGGCCGCGCACGCGTTTACGCGGCACTCCGCCATGGGCGCGTCCGCTGCGGGCAGGGGAGCGGGCGTTACGTACAGCGCATTGCCATCGGCGCGCACGCTGCCGCCAAGGGCGGTCACCCCGTTAATCATGGCGAGCGTATCGTCGCAAAGCGGAGGAGGAAAGCCGTTCAGGCGACATTCGCTGCGGCCGAGCGCGGCCAGCAGCAGCGCCCGGTGCGCCTCGCTTTTAGCGGGGGGAACCGGCGCGCCGCCACTTAACCGCGCCGGGGAAAAGGTGATGGAGGTCATATGGATGCCGACTCCTTTCAGAACGCAGGGAGGATAGCGGATAAAGACATTATACACAACTTTGATTCTAGCGCATCCCTTGGAAAAACACAATGTGAAATGTGCGCAAATCCAATGGAAAACAAAAAAGGTTCCGCGCCTTTAACGGAAGGAGCGGAACCCTGAATGGAACTCAAAATGGGGGATTTCTCCACTTTTTAGGCCAAATATCCCGTTGCTTTGAGAACAAACACCCATAGGAACACCGTAATGATAGAAAATACGGTTGTAAACACCACCTGCCCGCCCGCAAGGTCGCTGTTGCCGCCCATTTGCTGGGTCATGGGAAAGCTGGAAACCGACGTGGGCGAAGCGTATACGGCAATGAGCGAGGCCAGCGCCACATCCCGAATGCCCAGCATGGCGGCAAGCGGCAAAAAGATCAGCGGAACCCAAACCAGCCGCCCGGATACGCCCGCAATAAGCAACTTCAGGTTGGCGCGCGCTTTGCCAAAGTCCAGCGAAGCGCCCAGAGAAAACAGCGCCAGCGGCGTTGCGATGGAGCCCAGCTTGCGCAGAGGCGTGTCCAGCAGGGCGGGCAGGGGGATGCGGAACCACCACAGCGCAAAGCCCGCCAGCGTGCCCAAAATAAGCGGATTGAGCACAACGCCCCTGGCGATGGCCCAGGGAGTGGGCTTTTCCAGCTTGTCGCTGAACACCATCAGTGCCACGGTGGACATCACATTAAATACCGGCACGACGACCGCCACCATCAACACCGCCACGGAAAGGTCGCCGTCCGGGTACATCATGCTTACCAGCGGAATGCCGAAAATGGCGTAATTGCTGCGCCCGATTCCTTGAATAAGCACGCCGCAGGAGGCGCGATCCCGGCACAGGCGGGGAACGGCAAAGAACAACACGCCAAAGCACAGAAGGGTTGTGACCAGCGCATACGAAAGCACGCGGCCGTCAAAGGCGGCTCCAAGCTCGGTGTCCACAATATTGAAGCACAAAAGCAGAGGCAGGAAAATTTTGAAGATGCAGGCATTGACCTGCCGGGCCGTTTCTTCGCTGACGATGCCGGCGCGGCGGGCCGCGAAGCCAACGGCCATCATCACCAGCAGGGGAAACACTGTGTTGAGGGAAAACAGCAGATCATCCACGGGCAAGACCTTCCTTATTTGTTAGTTACCTCCCTATAGGAATCCGGCCAGGCGCATGAGCGCGGCCTTGCTGCCCTGCACGCGCACCTTGCCTTGAAACAGCGCGCTCATGGGCGACAGATCGCCCCGGAATACGCGCAGCAGGTCGTCCTCGCGGCCCAAGATGGCCGCGTCCACGGGTGCGGCGATGTCCAGCGCGCGATAAACGCCGTCCTCTAGCGCAAAGGCGCGGGTATAGCCCGTATCGCTGGCCGTAAGACGGTAGCGGCCGTTCACGCCGCGCAGCGTGTCCGCGTGCCGGGCAAGCATGGAGCAAATTTCATCCACGAGCGCGCTCAACGCCATACCGTCTTGCGCGCGGCTGTAGAGGGCCTGCAAATCCTTTTGAAGCTCCGTTTTTCCCAAAATCCGTTCTCCTTTCAGCGCTTCGCCTGTATGCGCTCCAAAAGCGCCTCGCACCCGCGCAGCACATCGCGGTAGGTTTGGTCAAAATCGCCGGTAAACCAGGGGTCGGCCACGTCGCCTGCTTCGCCGCAAAAGGAGAGCAGCTTCACAATTTTATGCCGGGGGTCGCCGCCGAATAGCCGCAGCATGCTTCGTATGTTCTGCGAATCCATGCCGACGATGAGGTCGTAGGCGGCGTAATCCGCCTGGGTCAGGCGGCGCGAGGTTTTGCCCGCACAGGACAGGCCGTGCTCCGCCAGCTTGCGCCGCGCGCCGGGGTGAACGGGGTTGCCCAGTTCCTCGGAGCTGGTAGCGGCGGAATCGGCCCGGATATGGGAAAGCCCATGCTTATCCAGCAAATCCCTCATGACAAATTCTGCCATGGGGCTGCGGCAGATATTGCCCAGGCACACAAACAAAACGCTTTCAATCACTCCGGCTTACTCCTCGTGCTGGAAGGCGGCGTAGGCCGCGTTCAGCAATAGCTTGTGCATGCGTTCCATCTCCAAACGGTCGCGCGGGGAGGGATGGCCGTTTAAGAGCAGCGTAACAAAGAAGGCGTCATCGGGGCTGATCGCAATCAGTGAGCCGCTGGCGGGATCCTTCAGGCCATAGCCGTCGCTGGGCCAGAGATGCCCCAAAAACGGATCGGAGCGCTTGGTGATGCGGAAGCCGTAGCCGCGGGACTCGTTCAGGCCCCGGGTGCGATCGGTGGTGGCCAGATGAACGGCGCGGTAGGAGAAGGCCGTCCCCTCGTCCGTGCGGCCATCGCCCGCCAGCATCGCGGAAAAGCGGATGGCGTCCTCCAGATCGGTAAACAGGCCCGCGTGCCCGGCCACGCCGTGCAGGAAGCGGGCGTTGCCGTCCTGGGGCTGCCCGGCCTGCCATTCCTCGCTTTCGCTTTCAGCGGAGGCGGGGGCCACATCATCCCCGGCGGGCAGGAAGCCCGTGCGGCTCATGCCCAGCGGAACGGTTACGAAACGCTTCACAGCCTCGTCCAGCGGCATGCCAAATACCTTTTCCAATACAAAGCCCAAAAGCACAAAGCCCATGGCGGAATCGCGCACCTTAGCGCCTATGGGGCCCGCTAACGGATGGCGCAGCAGCGCGCCCAGCGCGTCGGCGGCGTTTTCCGCCTCCTGAGGCAGCAGAAAATCGTGCGGCATTCCCGCCGTATGGGTAAGCAGGTTCAAAAGCGTGATGCCTGCCTTGTCGGCGGGCACATCCTCAAGCCACAGACTGATGGGGTCGTCCAGGCTTACAAGGCCGCGCTCCAAAGCGCACAGCATCAGCGGCACGGTGGCCATTACCTGGGTAAGCGAGCCCACATCGTAGCGCGTTGTGTGGGTTACGCTGCGCTCATCCCCCTGGGCCAGCTTTCCATGAACGCTGGTGTACAATACCCGGCTCCCCTGCCCGGCGGCCATGGCGCAGCCCGGAAACGCGCCCTCGCTGACGCCGCGCAAAAGCAGCTCGTCCACTGCCTTCCACATAGACGTTCCTCCCTGATAACGGGCGAAAGGCCGCCCGGTATTTTTGCTGCTTCCATTATAGCACAGACCGCGCGCCTGGCAAAGGGCGGAAAAGCCGGTTTCAGGCGCGCGAACGGACGGGCCGCTTCCGGCATAGGATGAAGCGGCCGCGTTTTTCCCGCGGCCTGCGAAGCAGGAAGGAGCAATAGCCATGATGAACGATACCGCCACCCAGCCCGGCGGAGAGACCAATATTCTGCTCGATCCGGAACAAACCGGCCAGTACGATATCCGGTATTGGGGAACGCCCGGCGGAAGCACAACCCCCATACGCCTGTGCCCAAACGGATACCGCTCCGCGACGGTGGAAAACGGCCAGACCTTTGCCGATTTGCTGATTGAAAACAACGTTTCCTATCAGGCGATGCGCGCCGTTAACCCCAACTTGCCCACTACGCGCCTTGCGCCCGGCACGCGCTACTGCGTGCCGCCCAGCATGAGCCGCAGGCTGTGCCCCAGCAGCTCCAGCAGCAGCTACGTGATAGGCGTGGGCGAAACGCTGTTTTCGGTTGCCCGCACGCTGGGCGTATCGCCCGACGCGCTGCTTGCCACCAACACCGCGCTCGCCCCGTCCGATTTTGAGGCGGGCAGGGTCATTTGCGTGCCGTAAAAGCGGCAAAGAAGCCGAATCCCGGCCCGGATATGCCCGGGCCGGGAACATGTGCGGTTATGCGTTCATGCGCCGGGCCACCTCGTCGGCCACAACCATGCCGCTTACGCCCGCCTGCATCAGGCCGCGCGTGATGCCCGCGCCGTCGCCCGCGGTGAACAGGCCCTTGATGGCCGTTTCAAAGTGCGAATCCACCAGCACCTTGCTGGAATAGAATTTGACCTCCACGCCGTACAAAAGCGTATCGCGGCTATACAGGCCCGGAGCCAGGTGATCGAAGGCGCGCAGGGCTTCCACAATGCTGGTAAGGTGCCGCGCGGGCAGCACAAAGCTTAAATCGCCCGGCACGGCCGTGGAAAGCGTGGGAATGGTGGTGGACTTGGAAAGGCGCGTCATATCCGTGCGGCGGCCCTTGAGCAGGTCGCCCAGGCGCTGCACCATAATGGGCCCGCCG
Source organism: Clostridiales bacterium (assembly GCA_022769795.1). Lineage (GTDB taxonomy): Bacteria > Bacillota > Clostridia > Christensenellales > Aristaeellaceae > Limiplasma. The sequence goes on along the minus strand of JALEIQ010000289.1, from coordinate 1,320 downwards.
GTAAGCATGTTGCCCAACTGGGCGATGTAGCGGCCATACTCGATGGGCTGCTTGAACGGCTCGGTAAACTTGGTGGATACGAGCATGGCAAAATTCGTGTTCCCGGTGTGCTTGGCAGCGTCCTCATAGCTATGGCCGTTCACAACGGCGATACCGCCCTCGTAGTATTCCTGGCTCACCTCGCCGCCGGGATTCATGCAGAAGGTGCGCACCTTGTTTTCATACGTATCGCTGTAGTAGACAAGCTTGGCCTCGTACAGGTCGCGGGTGAGGTGATCCATAATGGCGTTTGGCACCTCCACGCGCACGCCGATATCCACCTCGTTATTCTGGGTGCGCAGGCCCAGCTTGCCCGCGGTTTCGCTGAGCCACTGCGCGCCGCCGCGGCCCGGCCCCGCCACCACATAGGGCGCGTAGACGACCTCGGGCTCATGGCCGCGCTGATGAATTCTTACGCCAACCACCTTGCCATCCTCGCAGAGGATATCCTTGGCGTTGGTAAGCTCCAGGAATATGGTGTTGGTTTGCTTCACCAGATAATCGTGCATGGCGCCAAGCACTGGGCCAGCGTTTTCCGTGCCAAGGTGGCGCACGGGGCAGGGAACCAGATGGATGTTATAACGGCTGGCCTCGTAGGCGATTTCATCCACGCGGCTGTTGTTCAGGCCGTGCACGGTTTTGCTGGCACCGAATCGAAGATAGAGCTCATCGGCGTGGCGGATATATTCCATGGCGCGCTTGTGGCCGATGTAATCGCTCACGTGGCCGCCAACCTCGTCGCTCAGGCTGAGCTTGCCGTCCGAGAAGGCGCCCGCGCCCGCCCAGCCATGCACGATGGCGCAGGGGTCGCAGTGCTTGCACTGGCCGTCGATGCGCGCGGGACAGGTACGGTGGCTGATGGCGCGGCCCGTATCCACGATTAAAATGCGGCTTTCCGGGCGCTTTTCCGTCATTTGCAGGGCGGCGAAGATGCCGGCGGGGCCTGCTCCAATGATAATAAGGTCAAAATTTTTATTTTCCATAGTTGGAGGGTCCTTTCTTTATTTTGCAGGCTGGCCGCCTGCGGGGGCAGGGGGCTTCGCCTTTTATGCGGGCTGGCCGCCCGCAGGGGCAGGGGGATTCGCCTTTTTTGCGGGGTGGCTGCCCGCGGGGCTTAAATCGGCTTTCTTGCGGAAGCGGTTCCGCGGAACTGGGTGGGGGCTACGCGCCCCCACACCCTGCGCCTACTCTTTCTGGAAAGAGTAGGCAGAAAGCGGCGGCACGCAGACTTCGGCAAAAACCCCTGAATGCCGGTTTAGGGCGCGGGGACGCACAATCGGC
>JALEIQ010000261.1 GCA_022769795.1 Clostridiales bacterium | reverse complement strand
GCCGGTGCTGACGGTGTTCGGCATCAATCTGGCCTACGTGGTTTCCGGTTCCACGGTTTCGGAAATCGTTTTTTCCTGGCCCGGCATCGGCTCCATGATGTATCGCGCCATTATGCTGCGCGACTATAATGTGCTGATGGGCATTTATCTCATCCTGGCCCTTTCCGTGGCCGCGATGATGATTATTGTCGATCTTGTTTATGCGTGGCTTGATCCTCGCATCCGTTATACCTGATGGAGGCGAACAAGAATGGATAATAAAATGCGTAAAGTGGGAAAGAGGCTGGCTTCCCTTTGGAGCGCCAGCCGCCAGTTGAGAATTGGCCTGATCCTGTTTGTGCTGGTGCTGCTTGTGGCCATCTTTGCCGACGTGCTTTCGCCCTTTGACCCCTACTATCTGGGCGAGGATCTGCTGGTGGCCCCCGGCAGTGAAAATCATCCTTTGGGCACAAACCAGATGGGCTGCGATATTCTGAGCATGCTTCTGCACGGCAGCCGCGCCAGCCTGACCATCGGCATTGTGGCCGCTGCCATTTCCGGGCTGATCGGTACGCTGCTGGGCGCTTTTGCCGGGTATTATGGCGGCATGCTGGATAAGGTCGTATCTGAAGTCATCAATATCTTCCTGATGATTCCGTCCTTTTTCCTGATTCTGATTATTGTGTCCATCTTCGGCAGCAACATGTTCAACGTCATGCTGGTCATTGGCCTGACCTCCTGGCCGTCCAATGCCCGCATGATGCGCGTGCAGGCCATGAGCCTTAAGGAGCGCACCTTCATCAAGGGCGCTGTCGTCATGGGGGAGAGCCGTCTGCGCATCCTGTTCAAATACATCATTCCTAACGGCCTGTTCCCGGTCATTGCCAATACCACCATGGGTGTTGCCAAGGCCATTTTAACCGAAGCCAGCCTGTCCTTCCTGGGCCTGGGCGACCCGAATGTGGTCAGTTGGGGCCAAATGGTGTTTGACGGCAAGGCCTATTTGCAGACTGGCTGGTGGATTTCCACCCTGCCCGGTCTTTCCATCATGCTTATCGTGGTCGTTTTCTACATGATCGGCGATGGCCTGAACTACGCGCTCAATCCGCGCATGAAGAAGCTGTAAAAGGAGGGAAACGAATTGCTACTGGAATTGCAGGATTTCTGCGTTACCTACCATACGGGCAAAAAGAAACTCAAGGCAGTCGATCACGTTTCCTTCGGCATTGAGCGCGGCGATACGCTTGGCATTATCGGTGAGAGCGGATCAGGCAAATCAACCATTGTGATGGCGATGCTGCACCAGATTGACAAGCGCTTTGCCGATATCTCCGGTAAAGCGATGTTTGACGGTCAAGATCTGCTCAGCCTGCCGAAAGATGAATTCAATCGCCTTCTGTGGAAGCGCATTGCGATCGTTTTCCAGAAATCCATGAACAGCTTGAGCCCTGTGCACCGCATCGGCACACAGTTTGAGGACATCTACCGCGTGCACCAGCCCCATGCTTCCAAGCAGGAAATCAAGGCGCGCGCTCTGGAGCTTTTTGAACTAGTCAATCTGCCGGAGCGCGTATACAGTCTTTATCCGCACGAGCTTTCCGGCGGCATGATGCAGAGGCTTTCCATCGTGCTCAGCCTGATGTTCAATCCTGATCTGCTGATTATGGACGAGGCGACCACGGCGCTGGACGTCGTCACGCAGGGACAGATTCTTAACGAGATTATGAAGCTCGAGGAGGGCATGAACCTCACCCGCGTCATGATTACGCACGACCTTTCCGTCGTTACCAGCTCCTGCCGCAAAATCATGGTGCTTTATGCCGGCCAGATGATGGAGTTTGGCACGGTGGAGCAGGTTATCAACGAGCATCTGCATCCCTACACGGAGGGGCTCATCCGCTCCTTCCCATCCCTGTATGGTGAAAAGCAGGCGCTTCGCGGCATTCCCGGAACGCTGCCTGACCTGACTGATCCGCCCAAGGGCTGTGTGTTCGCGCCGCGTTGCCCGCACGCGACCGATAAGTGCAGAAACGTCCGGCCATGCGTCACCGAGCATGCGGCCGGTCATTTCGCGGCCTGCCATCTCTATGGAGAGGAGGCAAATACAAATGCGTAAGCATATCGATTTCACCACCCTGTTTGATATGGAAAAGCCTCTGCTGGAGGTGCGCGGCCTTCAGAAGCTCTATCCCTATAAGGATGGCAAGCTGTTCAGCGTTGGCGGACGCAAGCATGTGCATGCGGTGGACGGCGTAAGCTTTGAGCTGCACGAGAAGGAAATCTTCGGCATCATTGGTGAGAGCGGCTGCGGCAAGTCCACGCTGGGGCGGCTGCTCATCCGTCTGGAGGAACCCACCAAGGGCGAGATTGAGTTCTATGGCGTATCCACCAAGGAGCTGCTGGCAACCAATCCCGAGGCGTTTCATTGCCTGGTGCAGTCCGTGTTCCAGAATCCGTTTGACACCTTCACGCCCAACGACACCATCGGTGCGATCATGGAGCGTCCGCTCAAGCTGCATAATATCGGCGAAAGCGATGAGGAACGCAGGCAAATCTGCATAGATGCGTTGAACGAGGGCGGACTGATTCCCGCCGAATCCTTCCTGGAGCGCTATCCGCATGAGCTTTCCGGCGGCCAATTGCAACGCATTTCGATTCTGCGCAGCATGCTGCTCAAGCCCAAGTTCCTTGTGGTGGACGAGCCTGTTTCCATGCTGGACGTGTCGGTTCGCGCTGATATCATCAATATGCTGCTCAAGCTGGTGAAAACGCACAACACCAGCATCCTGTTCATCAGCCATGATATCTCCATCATCCGCTACGTTTCTACCCGCGTTGCGGTCATGTACCTGGGCAATATCGTGGAGATGGGCGAAACGGATACCATCATCCATAAGCCCATGCACCCCTATACGCAGGTGCTGATCTCCAACTGCGCCTCGATTGATCTGGGCGAAAAGCGCGAGCCCATCCACATTGAGGGCGAACCGCCGTCCCCCATCGATCCCAAGCCAAGCTGCCCATTTGCCGGCCGCTGCTTCTGCGCAAAGGATATCTGCCACCGTGAAAAGCCCGAGCTTCGCCGAATGGCGGACGGTCGGTTGGTTGCCTGCCATCTGGTGAAGGAAGAAGCATAAAAATAGCTCCGCCTTGAAATGCATGGTTGCCACGAACATGGCTGGGGCAATCCATAGAGAAAGAGAAGATAACCGCTTTGCTGGCGGGTTATCTTCTCTTTCTCTTATTTGTACGATGCTTTCCCTATGGCGGCCTCATGCTATTTCATAAGCACAAAGCCCATCACAAAAACCTTCGGTAGCTTGAATACGTCGATCCCCGTTTCCATAGGAACGTAGTCGCCCTGGGCGTCGTCATATTCCAGAATGGCCCAGTAGGAGCCATCCTTCTCGTATTCAGCCCGCACGCCGCAGACCGAAACCACATTATAACCCCACGAGGCTTTTTCCACCTCGATCAGTTCAAACTCCAGCAGCGCGTCAAGCAGGGTTTCCTGGTTCGTGTGGATCTCGTAGGCCATCATTTCATCCTGGCTGGTTGCGACAACAACGATGACGGTTTTGTCCCCTTCGCGCAGGGTGATCACATCATCCTCCTGCGCAAGGGCGCAGGCAGAGAATATGCATATTGTTGCTGCAATAAGCATAACCATGCATTTTTTGAACATGCGATTCATTCTCCTTTCTTGATTTAAACACTTAGAAAAATGCTGCTATCATAGCAGGGAGCTTGTGCAGTGTCAATCCTTTCGCATAAATGATGCATATATGCATACAAGGGCTGGCAGTCGGAAGGCGCGCTTTTTCCTGTACAAAGGAAAGGCAGCGAAACCAGTAATGAAACATTGACTTTGAAGGGAGAAAACATATAATAGAAAGCAATACGTTTCATTTTGCGAGCGTATTACCCCGAAAGAAGCAAGGAGGGCTGAGCATGGCGGCTGTTACCGTAAACGAGGATGTGTGCAAGGGCTGTGGCCTGTGTGTGGACGCATGCCCCAAGCACATCATGGAAATTGATACGTCCCATCTGAACAAAAAGGGCTATCATCCCGCGCACTGCAAGGATATGGGGAGCTGCATCGGCTGCGCGTTTTGCGCTACCATGTGCCCCGACGTGGCCATCACTGTTGAAAAATAGCTTGAGCTAGGAGGAAAGAAGGCCAATGAAAAAGCTCCTGAAAGGCAACGAGGCGATTGCCGAGGCGGCCATCCAGGCCGGATGCCGCTTCTTCTTCGGCTATCCCATTACGCCGCAGAACCAGATTCCCGAATATATGAGCAAGCGCATGCCCCAGGTGGGCGGATGCTTTTTGCAGGCGGAAAGCGAGGTTGCGGCCATCAATATGGTATACGGCGCAGCCGGTGCGGGCGCGCGCGTGATGACCAGCTCCTCCTCGCCAGGAATCAGCCTGAAGCAGGAGGGCATCAGCTATATCGTGGGCGCTGAGCTACCCTGCGTGATTGTGAACATGGTGCGCGGCGGCCCTGGCCTGGGAAGCATCCAGCCCGCGCAGAGCGACTATTACCAGGCCACCCGCGGCGGTGGCCATGGCGATTACCGCATGTGCGTGCTGGCACCCAGCTCCGTGCAGGAGGCCGTGGATTTGACCCAGGAGGCCTTTGACATTGCCGACCGCTACCGCAACCCGGTCATGCTGCTGGGCGACGGCCTGATCGGCCAGATGATGGAGCCGGTGGACATGGATCGCGCAAAGGATCACGAACCGGCGCAGGATCTTGCGCCCAAAACCTGGGCGGCGACCGGTCACGTGCCCACCGCGGACGCGCCCCGCGCCATCATCAACAGCCTGTATATTGACCCTCAGGCCCTGGAAAAGCACTGCGAGAAGCTACAGGCCAAATATGACGCTATCGAGGCGGCCGAGTGCCGCTGGCAGGAGGAAATGCTCGAGGACGCGGAAATCGTGCTGGTGGCCTATGGTACAACCAGCCGTATCGCCCGCAGCGCCATGCGCAAGTGCCGCGAGATGGGCGTGAAGGTTGGCCTGCTGCGGCCCATTACGCTGTGGCCCTTCCCTGAGGCGGCCATCCGTGCGACCATTCCCACCGCTAAAAAATACCTGTGCGTGGAAATGAGCATGGGCCAGATGGTGGACGATGTGCGCCTGGCCGTAAACGGCGAGCGCCCCGTGGAGTTTTATGGTCGCACCGGCGGCATGGTGCCCACGGTTAAGGAGATCGTGGACAGGATTTTGGCGATGAACGGCTCTGCAAACGACGATTTTGCCAAGCAGATTGACCAGGTAATGGACGCTGTGGGCGAAAAAATAGGCGAGATGGGCAAAAAGCTGGATGAAAAGCTGAACAGCCCCGAATTTGTGGAAAAGACCGAGGCGCTCAAGAAGCAGGCGGCGGAAGCGGCAGGCAAGGCAGCCGACGGGCTGGCTAAGGGCGCTACCCTGGTGGCGGATGGAATTGGCCGCGCCATAGACGCGCTGAAAAAGAGCTTTGACGATGGCAAAGGGGGCGACCAGTAATGGCAATCGCATTTCAAAAAACCAGGCTGCTAACGGATAAGCCGTTCCATTACTGCCCCGGCTGCACGCATGGCATCATCCACAGGCTGGTGGCCGAGGCGATGGACGAGCTGGGCATTGGCGATACGGCCATCGGCGTGGCACCGGTTGGCTGCGCGGTGTTTGCCTACGACTATTTCAACTGCGATATGATGGAGGCCTCGCATGGGCGCGCGCCCGCCGTTGCCACGGGTATCAAGCGCGTTCATCCGGACAAGGCCGTGTTTACCTATCAGGGCGACGGCGATTTGGCCTCCATCGGCGCGGCGGAGATTGTGCATGCGGCTACCCGCGGGGAAAAGATCACCGTGATCTTTGTAAACAACGCGATCTACGGCATGACCGGCGGCCAGATGGCCCCCACCACCCTGCCCGGCCAGGTGACCACCACCAGCCCCTATGGCCGCGATGTGAGCCACTGCGGCTATCCCGTGCGCGTAAGCGAGATGCTTTCCACGCTCAACGGCCCCGCCTACATCGAGCGTGTGAGCGTGCATGACGTGCCCCATATCAAAAAGGCAAAGGCCGCTATTCAAAAGGCCTTCCAACTGCAAATGGAGGGAAAGGGCTTTACGCTGGTGGAGGTGCTTTCCTCCTGCCCCACCAACTGGGGCAAGACCCCCAAGGAGGCGCTTGAGTGGATCAAGAGCGACATGATTCCCGCTTACCCGTTGGGCGTGTATAAGGACATCACCGCGGAAGGGGGCGCCGAATGATGGAAAAGCAATTCCTGATTGCAGGCTTTGGCGGCCAGGGCGTTTTGCTGATTGGACAGTTGATCGCCAAGGCGGCCATGCGCCAGGGCTATGAGGTAAGCTGGATGCCCAGCTATGGCCCTGAAATGCGCGGCGGCGAGGCAAACTGCGCCGTTGTGGTGAGCGACGAGCCCATTGGCAGCCCGCTGGTGAGCGAGCCGCCCGTGCTGGTAGCCATGAACAAGCCCAGCCTGGTGAAGTTCATGCCCATGATGCCCGCTGGCGGAACGCTGTTGTATAACGCCTCGCTGATTGAGGGCGTTACGCTGCGGGAGGATATTCAGGCCATTCCCGTGCCCTGCAACCAAATCGCGGAGCGGCTGGGCAACGCCCGCGTGAGCAATATGGTGATGCTTGGCGCAATCCAGGCCGCCACGGAGGCCGTTACCGAGGAGAACCTTATTGAAACCCTTCGGGAATGGCTGGGCGAAAAGAAAGCCCACCTTTTGGACGTGAACCGCGCGGCAATTTGCGCGGGCAAGGAGCAGGTGCAGTAAGAAGAACAGATGGAGGCGGCAGCCGGCAACAGGCTGCCGCCGCTTTCGCTTATACAGGGAAGGCCGTGGACGGGGTGGAATGCCCGTCCGCGGCTTTAGCATGCAAGCACTGGCCAAGGTTCGTCAAGAGCCGCAGCGCCAGCCCGATTGGGCTGGCGCGTTGCTTGCTTGAAAACGCTGCGGCATAAGGGCTTGGGGCTCTGCCCCAAACCCCGGCAGGGGCATTATCCCCTGCACCCCGCTCTTTTTTCGGCACTGGCCAAGGTTCGCCAAGAGTCGCAGCGCCAGCCCGATTGGGCTGGCGCGTTGCTTGCTTGAAAATGCTGCGGCGTAAGGGCTTGGGGTTCCGACCCAAACCCCGGCAGTGGCATTATGCCCCTGC
>JALEIQ010000232.1 GCA_022769795.1 Clostridiales bacterium | reverse complement strand
CGGTGCCCAAGCGCACCGTGGGCGGCATGGATTCCAGCCGCGTGGCGCTGCTTCTGGCTGTGATGGAAAAGCGCGCGGGCAAAAAGCTATTCGATCAGGATGTGTACATCAACGTAGCGGGCGGCCTGGCCCTATCCGATCCCGCGGCTGACCTGGCCGTATGTGTGGCGGTGGCCTCCAGCCTGATGGGCTTTACGCTTGGCCCCACCCTTAGCGTGATGGGCGAGGTGGGCCTATGCGGCGAGGTGCGCCCCGTGGCGCAGGCCGAGCGTCGCGTTGCCGAGTGCGTGCGGCTTGGCTTTACGGACATCCTTCTACCCAAACAAAACTTGAAGCACTTGCGCCCCATCGAGGGGGTACGAATGACGGGCGTGGACACGCTGATGCAAGCCCTGGCCGTAATTTCCTAATGAGCCGCGGCGGGTGCACCGCCTCCGGCATAGGTAGTCAGCAAAAAGGCAGGTTATGAAGATATGACGAAAAACAAAACCATTGAGAAGCTGATGCGCTTTTTAATCACGCTTCTCGGCGCGGGCGTAGGCGCGGCCCTGGCCACGCTTATGATCCCTCTGGTAAGCCGCTGGCAGCCGGGCGGCGCTCCCTATGTTCCCATCGCGGTATACGCCGCGCTATGTCTGATTGGCGCGGCGGTCTGTTTCGCGTTTTCCACTGCCATCATCGCCCGTACCATGCGCTTGATCAACGCCATTGAACGCCGCTGGGACGCCATGCCCACTCAGCAAATCGTGCTTACCTCCATCGGGCTGATTATGGGGCTGCTTGTGGCCGCGCTCATGACCCAGCTAATCCTCTCCGCCGGCGCAAGCCTGATTACCATCAGCTTCAGCGCCCTTACCTATGTGGTGCTTGGCTACATCGGCATGCAGATCGGCTCCCGCCGTTACCGCGGGGGCAAGGGACTTTCCCGTCTGCGCCAGCGCATGCACCGCTCCGTGGCCGACAGCGGCATTCTGGACGGGGAGGACATGCTCCTGGACGAGGAAGCCGCGGATGCCGGCATTGCCGCGGAGCCTTCACTCCCCCGCAAATTTCTGGACACCTCCGTCATCATTGACGGGCGCATTTTGGACATTGTGAAAACCGGCTTCCTGGAAGGCCAAATCGTGGTGCCGCAGTTTGTGCTGGCTGAGCTTCGCCACATTGCCGACAGCGGCGACAGCCTGCGCCGTGCGCGCGGCCGCCGCGGCCTGGATGTGCTTGGCAAGCTACAAAAGGAGCTGAAAATTCCCATTACGGTGGACGAAACCGACTATCCCGATCTGGACGAGGTGGACGTAAAGCTACTGCGCCTATGCCGCGACAGGGGCGGCACCGTTGTGACCAATGATTACAACCTCAACAAGGTTGCGGGCGTTACCGGCATCCGCGTTCTCAACATCAACGATCTGGCCAACGCCGTCAAGCCCATGCTGATGGCGGGCGAGGAATTAAGCGTGCAGATTGTGCGCGAGGGCAAGGAACCGGGACAGGGCGTAGCCTATCTGGACGACGGCACCATGATTGTTGTGGAAAACGGCCGCCGCTACGTGGGCCAAAGCGCCTCTGTAATCGTAACCACCGTTTTACAAACCAGCGCCGGCCGCATGATCTTTACCAAGCTCAAAAGCATAGATGAAAAAGCCTGTTGACAAGGGCAGGGGGTGACCCCCTGCACCCCCGGACTGCGCCCCCTTTTTGGGGGCGCAGGGCGCTTCGCGCCTGCTTTGTGCGGGGTGGGTGCGTATTTGCAAGTTCGCCCGATGGCGGAAGGCCATCGGGCTTTGTGCCGCCGGGCCGCATGTGGGCGGCCCGGCTTTGAGTTGCGGGGGGCAGGGCGCTTTGCGCCTGCCCTGTGCGGGGTGAGTATGTATTTGCTAGTTCGCCTGTTGCAAAAAGCCCGTCAACAAAAATCCGCTCTCAAGCGTTGCGCAGACTATAGTCCCGGCGGAGCCCACCCCGCCAATGGCGAAGCGCCCCGCCCCCCCAACCCGCACCCGCAAGGCCAATCTAAAAAACCCGGAGCCAAACGCACAACAGCGGCAATAGCAAGCGCAGGCAAAAACCCCCGCTGGTTTTGGGCGCGGATCAGGACGCACACCGCACAAGTCAAGCCCCCAAGGCAAGCCCAACCCCCGTACAAAATGCGCCGATTGTGCGTCCCCGCGCCCTAAACCGGCATTCAGGGGTTTTTGCCGAAGTCTGCGTGCCGCCGCTTTCTGCCTACTCTTTCCAGAAAGAGTAGGCGCAGGGTGTGGGGGCGCGTAGCCCCCACCCAGTTTCACGGAACAGCTTCCGCAAGAATGCAGATTTAAGCCCCGCGGGGGGGTGCACCCCGCAAAAAGGTCGAAGCCCCCGCCCCCAAGCCCCGCGTGGGGCCACCCCGCAAGAAAGCCCACACGCAGGGCGCAGGCCCTGGGGGCGCGCAGCCCCCAGCCCCCAAAAATATTTCGCATTTATTCGTCAAAAATTGCACAACCCCAATAGAAGTTGACATTCTGTCATACCCATGATATACTGTCGTAGTATTTTTTGAAATTATCACCGGCCTGAAAGCTCCTTTTTTTGAGCTTTCAAGCCCATAAAGGACGTTTTCCAATGAGTCATCATTTTGTAATATATCCTTCCCAGCAAGCCGGGGAAGCGTGTGTTGCATATCCGATCACTTTTAATGGAGGCGTCTTTTTCTATGGACAAACAGCTAAAGCTCATCTATCATTACCACAGCGGCTTTTCAGTGCAAATTGGCGGCACGCTCCTGGTATTTGACTACTGGGAGGGAGAGGATCGCTCGCTTGCGCAGGTAGGGCGCATCACGCCGCAGTTCCTGCAAGCGTTTGAGCAGATTTTCGTGTTCATCAGCCATGCGCACCCCGACCACCTGGACCCCATCGTTTACACCTGGGAGGCCGCCGGGCTGCCCATCACCTACATCGTGTCCAGCGATATGCCGGTTGGCACGCGCGGAAAGCGCATCGCGCCCGGGCAGGAAAAAATCCTCTCGCAGAATATCCGCGTCAAGGCCTTCCAAAGCACGGACTTGGGCGTGGCCTTCCTTGTGGAGGCGTATGGCGTGAACATCTTCCACGCGGGCGACCTCAACCTGTGGCACTGGCGGCAGGAAAGCAGCCTGCGCGAGATTGAGGCTGCCGAAAACGCCTTCTACGAGGCCATCGAGCCCATCAAGGGCGAAAGCGTCGACGTGTGCATGTTCCCCGTAGACCCGCGCCAGGGGCTTATGTACGACGCGGGGGCAAACCACTTTATCCTCACCATCAAGCCGCGCGTATTTATCCCCATGCACTGGCAGGACCGCCCGGAGGTCGCTATTGATTTTGCGCGGCGCTCCCGCACCCAGAATACCGAGGTGCTGGCCCTCACCAAGCCGGGCGTGGTGGCCAATCTCACCTTTACCGACGGCCTGCTGGACATCCACATCATCGAGCCGCCCAAGGACTTTGGCGAGCTGCCCATCACCCCCGCCCGCCGCGTGGAGCCCGAGCCCACCGGCGACGACCCCTTTGCCGATACCGACCTGCCCGTTGACCTGAAATAAACCGCCAAAGGAGCTGAAAAACCCATGTTCACCATGATTCACGAAAACCATAACGTGCTGGATTTGGAGCGTTCCATCGCCTTCTATCGCGAGGCCCTGGGCCTGCACGAGGCGCGCCGCAGCGAAAAGCCGGATTTCACCATTGTGTTCCTCGCGGACGATACCAACGGCTTCGAGCTTGAGCTCACCTGGCTGAAGGATCGCAAGGAGCCCTATAACCTGGGCGACGAGGAATTCCACCTTGCCTTCCGTACCGACGATATGGAGGCCGCGCACGCCCTGCACGAAAAAATGGGCTGCATCTGCTATGAAAACCCCGCGATGGGCATCTATTTTATCAAGGATCCGGACGGGTACTGGCTGGAAATTGTGCCCAATAGGAAATAAAGTACAAAGGAGCCCTCCAACATGAGTAAACGCATCCTCTCCACCCTGCTGGCGGCGGCCATGCTGTTTGCACTGGCACTTCCCACAGGCGCGCTGGCCAATGTAAAGCGTCGTTACGTATATACCGCAAACGGCGGCTCGCTCAACATGCGCACCTCTCCCGTGAGCCACGCCGATAATAAGCTCCAAAGCATTCCCTATGGAGCCGAGGTGCTGGTGGAAAGCTACGTAAACAACAACACTTGGGCCTATGTGAGCTACAACAACGTAGCCGGATATGTGATGGCCCGCTACCTGGTAACGGAAATGCCCGCGAAAAAGGCCGAGCCATCCCAGAATGAGGACGCGTCCACGGTGAGCTTCAAGGGCTTTACCCGCGTCAGCTACGATGTGCTGGTGCGCGCGCACACCCCCGGCGGCTACGTAAACCTGCGCTGGGCCCCCTCTATGGATTTGGCTGTGCAGGAAAAGGTGAACGACGGCTCCGTGTTGCATGTCATCGCCCAAAATCATAGCTGGGCGCAGGTAGAGAATCCCGCAACGGGCGCGGTGGGCTTTATGCTGCGCTCCTTCCTCACCGAGTACGCATTCGATGCTACCGCAAACGGACGCTGATGCAGGAGGATATTATACAATGAAAAAAATTCTTGCCCTTCTTCTGGCCGCTGTAATGCTTACAGGCGTTTCTCTCGCCATGGCGGAGAACGTAACCGTGTCCCAGGCGGTGCCGGATTTTGACGTAACGATGGTGATTCCTCAGGGCTACAGGATGACCGAAAACCGCCATAGCAATTCCATCGGGATTGACGTTGAGCCTGAGGATGAGGCGGCAGCCCGGTATTATATCAGTATCGGCTACAGCGAAGCCTACGACGGCCGCACCATCAGCGATATGGACGACGGCGAGGTAGAGCAGATTCTGGACTTCATCTCGGAAGGCTTCTATAGCCCTGCTATCAGCAGCTATATCACGGCTGGAGGCACGCTGGTATATGTTTTGGATGAAAACGAGGCCGAAAGCGATTGGGCCATGGCCATCACAATCTATCGTGGGTACTTTATTACCGTGCAGATTGAAAAAGAGGATTATTCCGAGCTTGACGAGGAAGATATGCAGCGCGCTATCACATTGTTGAGCGATATGCATTTTGTGGAGAGTAAATAAAAGGTAAAACGATAAAAATGCTGCGGCGCGGGGAAGGGGCGGAGCCCCAAATCCCCGCGCCGCAGCGCATTGCAGATAAGCAGCGCGCCAGCCGAAAGGGCTGGCGCTGCGTCTGTCCGCACAGGAAACGGCTGCAAAGAGCGGTGTGGAGGGATTTGAACACTGGCTGCGCTTCGGGCGGCGCCCCCTTCGTTACCACATGCTCAACTGTGTGGGGCGCCCCTCCCGCGCCAGGCGGTTCACCTGCTCATAGGTGCAGCACAGGCCCAATCGTTCGCACTCGGCGCGAAGCAGCGCATAGCGCTCCCCGGCCCACGGCGACGGGCATAGATAATTCAGCCCGAAGGCCTCCACATATCGCCGCTTCACACCCGCGAAGCGTGCGTTGGCGTCCAGAGCGCGGTAGAAGCTTTCGCGGTCGCCGGTGCGAAGGGTCATGCCAAAGTGGCACACCACAAAGCGGCCGCCGCTTTCCCGGGTGCGGCGTATCACGTCCAGCACGTTTTCCTCGCCGTCGGTCAGAAAGGGCAACATGGGGTTGAGCCATGTGCCGGTGAGCACGCCCGCGTCCGCGAGGGAGCGCATCGCCTCAAACCGACGGGACGGAGGCGCGGCATGGGGCTCCAGCAGCTTTGCCAGCTCATCCTCGCCCGTTGTGATGGAAAAGGCCGTCCAGCACGGCGCAACGCCCCGAAAACGGGCCAGCACATCCCTGTCCCGGGCGATCAGCGCGCTCTTGGTGCTCATGCCCACGCCAAAGCCGTGCTGAAGCAGCAGCTCCAGCGCGCCGCGCGTTACGCACAGATTTTCCTCCAGCGCGTTATAGGGGTCGCTGGCGGCGCCCATCATCACCACGCCGGGCCTGCGCCGTGCGGAAAGCTCGCGCTTGAGCAGGGCCAAAGCGTCCTTTTTGACCCGCACCCGGTGAAAATCCTCGATGTGGTAGCACTCGCTCAGGCTGTCGCAGTACACGCAGCCATGGTTGCAGCCCCGGTAGAGGTTGAGCGTATCCGTAAATTCAAAGAAATCCGCGTCCGGCTTTGCGCGCAGCAAAAGCCGCTTCGCGTCCTCCATGCCCTCCAAAGGCCGGTCACTCATTGGGAATGGCGGTGGTGAAGTAGATGATATCGCCAATCGCGCGCATGGTCTTGGGAGCCTGGCCGTTGAGCTTGGTCTGGTTCATCAGCAGAGAGGTGGATTGGCCGCCGTCCAGGTTGTAGGCGGTATGCGCGCCCAGGCCGTGCATCAGCTCGGCGAGCTGCGGCACGCTCAACCCCACGGAATCCTTTTGGTCGGGGCCGTCGGTCGCCACCAGCACATAGCTAAGCGGCGCGACCTGGCCAATCGCCATGCGCTGCTTGTAGGTTACCTTGCGGTTCACAATCTCCTGCACCTCGCCGTCAATCACCAAGGCGGGGCCAAAGGCAAAGGAATGGACAATGGGCGTGTCAAGCTGGGCGTACCCCTCCTCGGTCATGGGGCGCACGATGTGGAAATCGCCGTTTACGTCAATCGCCAGCCCGTCATACTCCTCGTTTGCGCGGTTGCGCAGCAGTTCGCCGTTGCGGTATACAATGCCCGTGTTGTGGTAGGTGAACCAGTCCCCGTTTACCGCGAGCACCGCCTTTACGCGCTTGGCAATCACGCTGGCGCGCATCGTGGTTTTGGAGGGATAGCGCTTGGCCAGCTCCGTTTTCAGCTGATCCGGGCTGGCAATCTGCACAAAGGCCACCACAACCGGGGTATCGTACACCCGAATGTTGTGAATCTGCACGTCCAGGGAATCATCGTGATAGGACAGGTTATCCGCGCCGTAGCCGCTTTCACTGGGGGTGTAATTGTCCTTGGCTTCCTGCGGCACGGGCTGCGCCTTTCCCTCGGGGAAGGTGACCTTCACCATCTGCGGCAGGGCTTCCTGCGCCATAGCGCCAGCCAGCGGCAAAGCGCACGCCAACAGCGCGCTCAAAGCGGCGGCAAGCATCCTCGTCTTTTTCATTGGCCAATCTCCTCTCACGCGGCGGCGGGCTTATCGCCGCATATGCGGCGCATCCACAGCACGCAGCCGCCCATCAGCACGCACGCGCCCGCCATTGCGATATAGCATGCGTTCACATCCAAAAATTCCAGGAAGGGGATACGCCCCTCGGTGGCAAACTCCAAAAGCAGGCAAAACACCACCATCAGCGCAAACACGGCAAAGCACGCCGCCTTGGCAAGCGCCCTTCCCCCGCCTGCCCTCACGCAGTAGCAAACAAGCACCGCCAAAACCACAACGGCGCTGGCAACCTCCTCCACGCGCACAAAGCCCCAGCGCAGGAACTCGTCCCGGCGCAGGCTTTCAAGCACAACCTGCGCGCTGGCGTACAGGCCCATCAGCAGCAGCGCGCCGTCGCCCTGCCAGGTTTGTTTTCTTTTCAAAAGCATCACGAATAGCGCAAGCGCGACCAAAGCCTCCAGCACAAACAGCGCCCAGGCCCAGTCCTCGTAATAGGGATCGTATGCCATGAAGGGAAAGCGGCAAAAAAAGGACTCGCCGCCCGCGTACTCGCCATAGCCCTGGCCCCAAAAGCCCTCGGCAACGCGGGCCGCCGCGATCATCCACGCCGCACCCGGCGCGTACTGCTCCATAAGCTTCGGCCCTTCCCTGCCTCCGGCCGCGAAAAGGGCCAGAACAGCGCCCAGCATGCCGCCGTAGAACATATGCCCCTTTTCCCAAAAGGCAAACAGGTAGCCGGCGGAATAGCTGTAGAGTATGTATTCCACATCTACCAGGCAATACAGCAGATGGGAAAAAAACGCCGTGAAAAGCGGCAAAAGCACCGTCGCCAGGGCAATTTTACGCCCGGCCACGCCCGCGCTCAGGCAGCGCCGACACCCCAGGCCCAGCGCGCCAACGGCTCCCACAAGCAGCGCAAGGCCGCAAAGCAGATGGTTTTCCACACCTATCGCAAACATGTTTCCTATCCTTTGCAAGTGATTTGCGCAAAAGCGCCGGGCGCGCTACTCATCCCATTCGCAGATATAGCTGCAACCGGGGTCAACCTCCGCGTCCTCGTAAAAATGGCTGTCGTTCCACGTGCCGTCGATGTGCTTATAGAAGTACATGCCGTACCGCTCGCGGCCGCTGCGGCTGGGCTCGCCCCTGTGCCAGTTGGCATATTCAAAGGGCTCGCCCGTAACCCATATCCAATCGCCCACGCGCTTTTCGTCCGAAAGGCCGAAGTACGCCGTCAGATAGCCGCTGTCGCGCATAAAGCGGTAGACGAACTCATTTTCCTCGGCGGTGGTAAGGGTGGCAAGATGCCCGCCCAGCACCTCGCAAAACACCTTGGCCTCCTTCCAGGTGCGCACGCCCTTGAAGATCTGGTAGCGGTGCTTTGTGCCATTCGAGGCCGTAAACACGTCTGATTTGGGGGAGGTTTTATCGTCCCTGAGCTGCTTTGCGGAAAAATTGGCTACGGGCCATATGTGCAGCGACGCGTTTTGGAAATCCTCCAGGGAACGAAGCAGCTCGTTGGCCTGCTCCTGCCGCCCAACCTCGGCAAGGCACAGGGCCCGGGTAAGGGTTTGCGCCTTGGCCACGGCTTCCTTCAGCGCGGACGCGCGCTCCTGGCTGTCCTCATAGGCGGAAACGGCCTCAAAGCCGCGCATGGCCAGGTCGCAAAGGCCCTCCTGCTCCAGCGCGTCCGCCGCCTCGTACACGTCCCGCTCCTCAAGCGTTTCCCGCAAGGCCCCGGCGAGCGCTGCGCTGTCCTGATAGCCGTCCAGGGACAAAAGCAGCAGATACGCGCGGGCGGGGTTTTCCGCCTGGAGGGAGGTCGCCTGCCCGTACACGGAGGCCAGCCAGCTTTCTCGCGCCTGGGCCGCCAGCTCCGCGCTGTTTTCATAATCCTCCAGCGCCAGGAACAGGCGATAGGCGCTCTCATACGCGCCGCCGTCCAGATATCCCCGCGCCTTTTCATAAGCGCCGCGCAGGGTGAGCGTATGCACAACGTCGTATAGCTGGGCGGTCGCGTCCTGGCAGTCGCCCGCCTCAATGAACGCGTCGCGCGCGGCCTCAAGGTCGCCCGCTTCCTTCAGGGCCATGGCCTTATCGTACCATTCCTGCTCAAGCGCGGCCTGTTTTTGCGCCTCGATTTGCTCCCGTGCGGCCTGCGCGCGCTCCTCGCTGTCGCTGAAGCCGCCCAGGGCCTCAAAAACGGCCAACGCGCCCTCGTAATCCCCGGCGGCAAACAGCTCCTTACCGTGCAGAAAATCCTCGCGCGCAATTCGCCACGTGCAGTCGCTCACATAGGAACGGCTTTTTTCATAGTCGTCAAGGGCTTCAAAAATCGCCTGGGCCTCGCGGTATTGCCCGTCCCTGTAAAGGGCCTCCGCTTCCTTATAGCGGGCGGCCTTCCACTTCTTTTTGCTGATGGAGGCGCGGGCGCGGCTATCCTCGTAATCGCCCAGGGCCTCAAACGCCTCGTAGGCCCTTTCGTATTCCTGCGCGTCAAAAAGGGCCTGCGCGGCCTCGTATTTAGCGGCGGCGTCCGCCTGAGAAGCCGCGTCCTCCGCCGTTGCCCGGGCAAAAAGGCGCAGCGCCGCCGCGTCCTCCCCGCGCGGCGCGCCGGTAACCATACCGCCTGCCGCAATCAGCCAGGCAAGCAGCAGCACGCCAAGCCGTTTCAGAACCGTTCCGCTTTTGTTCATATGCCCTTTCCTCCGCCCCGCCGCAAAACCGGCCTTACTCCTCGCACTGCACCCACATCACGGGGCGCATGGTGTTGGTGGGCCAATCCACGTCCTGCATGCCGTAGGCGCTGATGCGCCCATCCAGGCGCATGCCGCACATGTCCAGGTTGCGCGCGCCGGAGGTGCGCGTCCACCAGCGGCAGCTTCCGGTTTCGTCGGACACCGTGCAGCCCTTGGATTTGGCGTACTCCGTGGGATAGGCGACCCTGTCCGCCATTTCGGGGAAGAATTGCAGCACCTCGGCCTTGCTGAGAAGGTAAATTTTGTCCAGCGTGTCCTGGCCCGCGCCCTTCATGCCGTGGGGGTTGGTATTGGTAACGGTGGTGGTAAGGATGCATTCCTGCTCCTCGGGGGTAAAGGTTTCCTGGAAAAACTCCCCGTTCATCCAGGCGCGCAGGTCGGACTTGCCCCAGTACATGGGCACGCGCTTGGGGTAAAAAATCACGGTATCGATGCAATACTTGGTCAAAAGCATGGCCTTGCCGTCCTGCACGTCCAGAACGATCCATTCCAGAGGCTCTTTCCCGTTATCAAGCTGGTTATCCTGCTCATAGCTGCCAAACACGATCACATCGCCCACCGCGGGGGTGGGAATTCCGGCGGCCAGGGCCTGAGAAGAAAAGCACAGCGCCAAAAGGATACCTATACACAGCAAGCGTTTCATGGATGCATTCCCTCCGACACGGATAGATTGATTCTAATCATATGACATTTGCAGGAAAACGTCAAGCGCGGGAGGGAAAACGGGGGATAGGGCCGCTTACGGCAGGCGGCGGACGAAGCTTATCTTATTATGAAATTTCTCCTGAAAAGGCAGACCGGCTGGCACGGCTTTTGCAGAAAAAGACGGAAGCAGGCTGCGCCTGTTATCTCCAGCATCATACCGGTTGGGACTTGATTGCGCTGCTGAAAGAACATGATTGCATCAAGCGGGAGCTTCATTTTCAACAAGATGTTCTTCCCGTAACATTCGCCCTTGTGCGCGGCAAAAACGTGCGCTATAATAAAAGAAAGACATAGTAAAAATAAGGAAGCGCATTGGAAAGCCGGGAGGGGTGTTTATGAAAAGAACGATCAGCTTGATTCTGGCGCTTTGCGTGCTTTGCGCGTGCGGCGCCGCTTTGGTGGAGGAATGGACATGCTTTTCCTGCGGGAAGGCGGGTAACGATGGCAAGTTCTGCCCGAATTGCGGGGCGGAGAGGGCCGAAACCGCATGGAGCGGCGAAGAAGCGGCTTCTTTTGAAACTGAATGGAAGGGCGCGATGTTGAGGAATTTTTATATCAACGCCGCGGCGCGGGGCTTTGACACGCCCTACCTGACGAATATGGTAAGGGTGAAGGACGGCCGGGAGGAAGCCTCCTGCCTGGCCGTGGCCGTGTATGACCCGTATACGGATCTTCTGGGCATATTTGCCGGTGAGGATATCGTTTCAGAGGGATGCGAGTATTATTGGCAATGCGGAGTAAGGGAGCGCTATGAAGTACAGCTGGCGAGCACGGAAGTCTGTGGCAGGCTTGTGATCTTCATGTTAGACGATCCGAACGACGAGGCCAAAATTTCGATTGACATTCCCTATGCGGGATATACGCATGCCGGTGAAAACCTGACGATCCGCTATTATGTTATCGATGAAGCCGGGAAGATGATGCTGACGAAATCCCGTGCGGCTTCGGCGCTTGGCTACCAGGATAAAGAGAACTATCGGGCCGTTGACATTTCTCCGGACGGCGGCGCTATCGAATATTTTCAGGAACAGCCCTTATGGAGCGATGGCATTCGGTGCGTGCTCCTGAATGAAGAAG
>JALEIQ010000200.1 GCA_022769795.1 Clostridiales bacterium | reverse complement strand
GCAGCAGAGGACAGCATAGCGTTGATACGCTCCATTGCCTTTTCCTGCGCAGACTTCTCACCCAGAACAATCCAGGAGCGCCCGCCATCGACACGGTGACTCAGCAGCACCATATCCTCATAGGTTTCCGTGGTCTTACCTCAGAGGCTGAAGAAACAAATCTCTTAAAAAGGATTGTGCGTTATCATAAGTTAAAATAATCTTGATTTGTAAATACTGCGTTGTGACTGCCTGAAACCCGTTGGTGATACTGTCTTTTCTTGAAATCCTATAATTTCACTCGGACCATATGAAATAGTCTTGCAAATCAATGGCTTGCAGGGCTTTTTCTTTTGCTCGCGCGCATGTTGCCAAGGCTGATTTTGACCACGTTACCGCGACTTGCCAGGCGTCCAACTGGGTCAGGTTTAAGTTCGCTGCCATGAACCTCAAAAACCTGGCCAGGTATCACTCTGTTTCCTTCTTCCCTGCTTGCTTATTCTGAAAACCCAGTTCCCGCTTTTGCGAAAACTGGGTTTTTCTACAGCCAAGCGCCAGCCCAACAGGACTGGCGCTTGGCGTGTTAAAATACTCGTATCGCAAGGCTGAAGCAAAGCCCCAAAGCGCTCACAGCCGCAAGAAAGGTTATTCCCCCAGGGCCAGGGTGTAGATAGCCTTGGCGTCGGATACCTTGAGGGGCAGGAAGGCGCCAAGAGTGCCGCCCGCCATAGCTACGGCGCGTTCCGCCATACGGTCAAAGTCCCCGGAGCCAATGTTGTTTTCCCGGAGCGTGGTGGTCAGGCCCAGGGAGCGGTAGAAGGCCTCCAGACGGGCGATGCCCTCGGCGGCGATAGCGGCTTCGTCGCCCAGGGTTTCAGGCACGTCAAACACGCGCGTGGCAAATTGCGCCAGCTTATGCACGCCGCCGCGAGGCAGCACATACTTCATCCACGCGGGGAACATGATGGCCAGGCCCGCGCCGTGGGCGATATCGTAAAGGGCGCTGAGCTCGTGCTCCAGCTTGTGGCTGGCCCAGTCGCCGATGCGGCCGGTTTGGAAAAGCGTATTGTGCGCCAAACAGCCCGCCCACATGATCTCGGCGCGAGCGTCATAATCATCGGGGATTTGCATGGCGATGGGGGCGTTGAGCACGACGGATTTGAGCGCGCCCTCGGTCATGCGGTCAATCACGTCCACATGCTCCACCTGGGTGAAGTAGCGTTCCATCATGTGGGCCATGATGTCCACAACGCCGCAGACCGTTTGATAGGGCGGCAGGGTGAAGGTGAACTCCGGGTTGAGGATGGAAAACCTGGGGAAGTTCAGGGACGTGTTGCGGCCGCGCTTGCACTGATCCTCCTCGCGGGTGATAACGCTGGAATTGCTCATTTCGCTGCCCGCGGCGGGAATGGTAACCACTGTGCCCAGGGGCAGAACCTCGGTGTTTTCGCCCTTGCCGGTGAACAGATCCCATGCGTCGCCATCGTAGCAGGCGCCGTTGGCAATGGCCTTGGCGGTATCGATGGCGCTGCCGCCGCCCACGGCCAGCACCAGCTGGATGTTTTGCTCCCGGCATATCTGAATGCCCTGATATACAAGCGCCAGGCGCGGATTGGGCTGCACGCCGGGAAGCTCCCATACCTGCGCGTTTGCGGCGGAAAGCTGGGCCATCACCTTGTCGTACACGCCGGTGCGCTTGATGCTGCCGCCGCCATATACCAGCAGCACGCGCGTGCCGCAGGCGGCGACCTCGTTAGCAAGCTGGTTTAGGGAATCGCGCCCGAAATGAATGCGCGTGGGATTTTGAAAGGTAAAATCAATCATGAAGGTCTGCCTCCTTGTGGATAATTTCTAAATCTGATTGTACCACTGGTTTTGCAATTTTTGAAGCCCCTAATCGCGGGTTGACAGCGTGCGCCTCCGGCGCTATGATGAAAAAGCCGCGGCTAGACAGGCTGGCAATGCGGCTTTTCATGCGCCAAGCGGCGCTTGAGAAAAACCAGAACCCTTGAAGAACAGCACCGGGAGTGAAACAAAGAATGCAGAGTGTGCGCGGCAGATTGCAGCCGTATATAGGCTCGCGCGCGTTTTACAAAAGCGCGCTGGCGGTGATGGTACCCGTTACCATTCAGCAGCTTATCAACAACTTGTTCAATATGATCGATAACCTGATGGTGGGCAGCCTGGATATAGACGGCCTGGCCATGAGCGCGGTAACGGTGGCAAACCGCCCCTACACCATTTTTTTCGGTGTGTTTTTTGGGATGACGGGCGCGGCGGGGCTGTTGATTAGCCAGTATTACGGCGCGCGGGATATGAAAACCTGCCAGGGCCTGTTTTCGCTGCAAATGGTGATAGGGCTTATGGCCTCGCTGGTTGTGGGGCTGGCGCTTGCCGTATGGCCGGAGCAGGTGATGCGCATTTTTGTGAGCGACGCGCGCACGGTCGAACTGGGCATGCGGTATCTGCGCGTGATCTGGCTGAGCTATTTGCCGCTGGCGGTAAGCAACGTATGTATTTTTTCGCTGCGCTCCATTGGGGAAAACCGCATGAGCATGCTGGTAAGCCTGGCGGCGATGGGGGTGAACGCTTGCTGCAACTATGTGCTCATTTTCGGTAAGCTGGGTCTGCCGGCTTTGGGCGTGACCGGCGCGGCCATAGGCACGTTGATTGCCCGCACGGTAGAGATGGCGTTTTATTTAACGCTGCTGATTCGCGGGCGTATCGCTTTTACGCTGGATATGAAGGCATTTTTGCGTTTGCCGCGGGGCGTGGTGAAATCCTTCGCGGTGAAGGCCGTGCCGCTGATTGCCAATGAAATTTTGTGGAATGTAGGCATGAATGTGTATTTCTGGAGCTATGCGCGCCTGGATGAAGCGGCGCTGCCCGCGATTACCATTGGCGATCAGTGCAACCAGATTGCAGCGGTGATGGCGATGGGCACTTCCTCAGCCGTATCGGTGCTGATTGGCGCGGAGCTGGGCGCGGGCAGGCTGGACAGGGCAAGGGAGAACTGCAAAAAGCTGTTGACGCTTGTGGTGGGCGTTGGGCTGGTATGCGTGGCGGTATGCAGCCTGCTGGGCGTGTTTTTGCCTAACGCCTTCCAGGTTACGCCGCAATTGCGCGCGCTGGCTACGCGCATCACGTTGGTTATAGCCGTATTTGCGCCGCTGAACTTTGTGTACGGGTTTTGCTTCTATTGCATGCGCGCCGGAGGCGATACGCGCAACGCCATGCTTTTGGACAGCGGCTACATGTGGCTTGTGCCCGTGCCGGTAAGCGCGGCCATGGCGCTGCTTATGAAGGGGCGTATCTCCATGCCGGCGGCGGTGCTGACGGTGCAGTTCCTGATGAACGCCAAGGTGGTTTTGGCCCTGTGGGTGCTCAAGCGGGGCCGGTGGGTGCGCAACATTACGCAGGAGGCATAAGGGCGGCTTTACGGCGGCCAGTCGCGCTATCCGCGGATGGTGCAATAAGCCTATGAATAGTTAAGCTTCACAAGGAGGAACCGGCTATGCTAGACCCGGAATTGCAGAAAAAGCTTATCGCGCAAAACAGGCGCTTTACCCATGGCTATCATGAGGACGACCCCTATATGGAAACCTTTGAATCCGACCAGGATTTGAAAAAGCCCCAGCCGCCGCTGGTAAAGCCGCCGATGGCTCCTAAGGAAAACCGCGTGGCTTTGCCCAAGGATTTTTCTCAGCTGGATATCAAAAACGACTTTGCAGCCGTAATCCGGGATAGAAAGAGCTCCCGCGTTTATACGCAGGAGGGCATGACGCTTGCGCAGCTATCCTTTCTGCTATGGGCCACCCAGGGCGTGAAGGGGATTCAGGGCAAGGCCTATGCCACGCTGCGCACGGTGCCCTGCGGCGGCGCGCGCCATGAGTTTGAAACCTACCTGCTTGTGCAAAATGTGGAGGGACTGCGCCCCGGCGCGTATCACTACCTGCCCATGGAGCACGAGGTTGAGTATCTGCACCCGGCGGAGGATATGAAAACCGTCATTACCGATACGCTTTGCGGACAGTCCTGGTGCGCCAGGGCCGATGTGGTTTTCTACTGGTCCATGGTGCCCTATCGCGCGGAATGGCGCTACGGCATCTACGCTCATCCCACCGCGCTGATAGACCTGGGGCATGTGGGGCAAAACCTGTACCTGAGCTGCACGGCGTTGGGGCTGGGAACCTGCGGCATAGGCGCGTTCTCCCATGAGCAAGCCTGCCGCGCCTTTGGCCTGGACGGGGAGGAGGAGTACATTGTGTACGCCATGCCCGTTGGTACCGTTCGGGAGAAGGATCGCGCGCAGGAGCAGGCGTTTTACCAGTTTGTAACTGACCAGGGGCTGTAAGACGCGACACGGCAGCCTGCCGTAGTTATCGCCCTTACAAGCCGAAGCAAGGGAAACTGGAATATCAAATTGCCTTTTGAACGGATAGAAGCGCCATCTTATTGAAGAAGTAGAGGTAAAATGGATATAACAAAGCAACGATACCTAAAGAATCCCTGCGGAGAGTCGTCGCTGCCTTATTGGAAGGCGGTCAAGATGGATGTGCCGGAAAATATGTTGATTCAACACGATCGTGATTTTTGTGGCGAAGGCTTCATGGATTATATAGACGAGCCCTATTTTCGTCTGTACCATGATTTGCAAATGCTGCGCGCCGCAATCCTGCCGGACGGTTTTCGGCTGTGCGAGGCCGCTCCAGTCGAGTACGCCGCACATATCAATCAATGCTATATGGGCGCATCAATGACCGAGGCGGAGATAAAATCATATTTTCAGCACAGCGTATACGCGGAGGAACTGTGGATCGCTGTTCAGGAATGCAGAAGCAAAAGGATTGTTGCAACAGGAATTGCAGAATTAGACGAACAAATAGGCGAGGGAATATTGGAATGGATTCAGGTTTCTCCGGCATACAGAGGGCTTGGACTTGGAACCTATGTTGTTACAGAGCTTTTAACCCGCATTGCCCAAAAGGCGCAATTTGCCACTGTTTCCGGTCAGATGAACAATCCGTCCAAGCCAGAAGGCTTATACCGAAAATGCGGCTTTCAAGGGAATGATATATGGCATGTGCTGAAAAAAAGAAACTAATTTTCCCTTGCTTTTGCCTTATGAGTCATCCGGGAAAGCGTAACATGAAATTGTGGGTTTCAAATGACGGCTTGCAAGCGGAGGGGTGAACGGATGGATCTTTCCTTCAGGGTCGATGATGGGAAGTTTAATTACAGGGTTTGCGCAATGATGATTTCCGACAGCGCGATATTGGCGGTGCACGATGAACGTTCCCCCTATTTTTATCTGCCCGGCGGCAGGGTAAAAATGGGGGAAACGGCGGAGCGGGCCGTCATCCGAGAGGTACGGGAGGAGCTCCATATTGCGCCCAAAATCATTCGTCCCCTGTGGCTGAATCAGGCGTTTTTCACAGAGGACGTGGATCATTTGCGGTATCATGAGCTGTGCGTCTATTTTTTGCTGGATATTTCCGAAACGGATTTGCTTGCAAAAGGCAAGCGGTTTACCTCCCGGGAAGGGGAGCGAATCCATACCTTTGAATGGTTGAAATTTGACAGATTGAAGGACGAGTACTTTTACCCGCTGTTCTTAAAGCAGGAGATCTTTCATTTGCCTGAAACGTTCACCATTCGCACGGAATATAAATGAAAAGGAACGAGGCTATCGCACAGGCTTCAAGTTAGCAACAACCGCGCAAAAACTCGCTCCCGGGTTTGAACTGGGAGCGAGTTTTCATCTCTATTGAATCGTGTTAATCCTTAATGGTAATGGTCACTTCGCCGGTGGACGCACCGCCGTTATCGGAGGCGTCCGTTTCCTCACGGGGCCCGCTGGTTACGATGCCGCCCGTGGGCGTTTCGCCGGTATACACAGGATTCCGGAGCATTTCGGCCAGCTCCACGCGCTCGCTGTTGATAGCGTCAATCTCGGCGCGGCGCTTGGCGGGAATGCAGCTGGTGCAGGCGCTCAGGCCCGCGTATACGCCGCTTTCCAGTTCCCCGTAGGTAAAGGCGGCCAGAGGCAGGTACTTATCGCGCACGCTGCGGCAAGTGGCGGTGGAATGGTAGCTGGAGCCGCCGTCGGGGTTGTAATACAGCGGGAGATCATCATCCGGGTAGGGAAGGGTGCGCCCGTCGTCATCCCAGACAATCACCTTGGTATTCTTTTTGAGGTTCTCCCACAACCACTTGATGCAAAGCCCCTCGTCGTTGGCGGTGCGGGCCACGCGCACACAGCCGTGGCTTGCCTTGCGCCCCAGCTGGGAGCCGTACTTGGCAAAATCCTTGGTGCCGTCGGCGCGCTCCACATAGGGCACCTGGTGCAGCAGATCGCCGCCGTTGAAGCGGATGCCCATTTCACAGTACATGCCTTCGCTGTCAAAGCCGCCCACCCAGCTGCCCACCAGGTATTCGCCGGTAGCGGTTTCGTTATAGGGCTGCTCCTCGTTTACAAGGCCGGTGGATACCGCGCAGCTGGACCACAGCTTGCCGTCCACAAACATGTACAGCCTTTGATACAGCTTATCAATGATAATGCCGTACTTCTTGTTGGGGGTAACGGTTTTAAGCAGGCTGGTTTTTACATAGCCACGGATGACGCGGTCGTAATAATCCAGGCCTTCAATGAGGGTCCAGCCGCCCTCGTCCTCACCCAGCACATGCACGGCTGCCAGAGAACCGTTGATGGAGCCGCCCTGCCACTCGTTTACCACCTTTTCGCCGTCGGGGCTTACGCGGGGATAGACGAGCTCGTTCTCGCCAACGTTCAGCACGGTGATAGGCTTTTGCAAAAGCGCCCAGCAGGCTTCCTCGTCGGTGATATCGTAGGCAAAATCCTCGCCAAACCAGGTGGAGCCGCCATCAAAACCGGCTAAATTGCCGGTGGGCAGGCCCAGCTTATTCTTTTCACCGGCTGCCAGGCCGCCTAGCGGCATGGCCAGGCTTAGAATAAGCAGCAGCGCGGCGGTGCGGCGCATGTTCCTCATTAGCGTATCCTCCTGTTTATTCGGCTTGCGTAATGGTAATTTCAACCTCGGCGGCGTTCGGCTTTTCACCCACGGGCAGGCCCATGGCGAGGTTTTCCTGGTCAATTTCGGCCTTGCGCCTGGCGGGCTCGCAGTAGGGGCAAGGGTCCAGACCGCTGAAGGGCTCGGTATCCAATTCACCGTAGGAGAAGGCGGTCAGCGGCAGAAAACGCTGCTTCACGCTGGAACAGTTTGCGGTGGAGTGGTAGTACTTGCCGCCGTCGGGGTTGTAATACTGCTGCAAAGAATCGTCCGGATATGCGATCGGCGTAAGCGAGGCCAGATATTCCTCCTCGGTAATTGCGCCGCGCCGCAGGTTTTCCTTTGCAATCAGGCTTTTGCGCTTTACCGGCTGGCAGGTGGTACAGGGCTCCAGCTTTCTGTAGGGAGCGCCGTCCAGATCCGCGTAAAGAAAGGGCTCAAGCGGTTTGTACGCATCCTTTACGCTGGAGCAATACTGGTCGGCATGGTAATAGCTGCCTCCCTCGGGGTTATAAAACAGGTTCAGGTCATCCTCGGGATAGGGCATTTTGCGGCCGTTGTCGTCCCACACGATCACCTTGGTGTTCAGCTTCAGGTTGTCCCACAGCCAGCGCGCGTTGAGCCCCTCGGGACTTTTTTCGCGGGAGGTGCGCACGCAGCCATGGCTGGCCTTCTGGCCCAGTAGGGCCTCCCAGCGGCTATAGCTTCTGCTGCCGTCGGCGCGCACGTTATGGGGCACCTCGTGGATCATGTCGCCGCCGTTAAAGCGCAGAGCCATGGCGCAAATCATGCCCTCGCTGTCAAAATCGCCTACGCGGCTACACATGAGGTATTCGCCCGCGGCGGTTTCGTTATAGGGCTGTTCGTCGTTGGGAAGGCCGGTAGAAACGGGAACGCTGGACCAAAGCTTCCCGTCGATGAAAACATACAGCCGCTGGGTAAGCTTATCGATGATGACCCCGTATTTTTCGTTGGGGGTAACGGTCTTTAACAGCCTGGTGCGCACATAGCCGCGAATAACGCGGTTGTAATAGTCCACCCCCTCGATAAGCGTCCAGCCGTCCTCATCCTCGCCAAGCACGTGCACGGCGGCGCTCGCGCCGTTGATGAAGCCGCCCAGCTTATCGTTATTCACCTTTTCGCCGTTGGGTGTTTTACGGGGGTAGATCATCTCGCGCTGGCCCGCGTCCAAAATCGTAATGGGCTTTTGCAGAAGCTCCCAGCACGCTTGCTCGTCGGTGATATCATAAGCGAAATCCTCGCCAAACCAGATTTCGCCAGTTTCGTAGCCCTCCAGCCATTCCTCCACCGTTTTGGCCCGGGCGGCTGGCAGGGCGCAAAGCGCCACAGCCATGACCGACAGGAAAGCGATAAGCCTGCGAAATAGGATACCCATACGGAGATAATCCTCCTTACAGCTGCTTCGTTAGTGCTGATCGCGCTGCCTTAGCTCCACGCGGCGGATTTTTCCGGAAATGGTCTTTGGCAGCTCGCTTACGAACTCGATGATGCGGGGATACTTATAGGGCGCGGTGACGCGCTTCACGTGATCCTGCAATTCCTTTTTGAGCGCGTCGCCAGCCTCCCAGCCGGGCTTGAGGACGATGGTGGCCTTCACCACCTGGCCGCGCAGCTCGTCCGGGGCGGCGGTGATGGCGGTTTCCAGCACCGCGGGGTGCTCAAGCAGGGCGCTTTCCACCTCAAAGGGCCCGATGCGGTAGCCGCTGGACTTGATTACGTCATCGGCGCGGCCCACATACCAGTAATAGCCCCATTCATCGCGCCAGGCCACGTCGCCGGTATGATAGACGCCGTTGTCCCACACGGTTTTGGTAAGCTCCGGATCCTGATAATAGCCGGAGAACATGCCAATGGGCAGCGCGTCGTTATCGGTATGGATAACGATTTCGCCGCTCACACCGGGTGGGCAGCTATTGCCCTGCTCATCCACCAAATCCACGTCAAAGATGGGGCTGGGTTTGCCCATGCTGCCGGGGCATACCTTCATAAAGGGGAAGGTGGCAAGGGTAACCACCAGCTCGGTTTGACCGAAGGCCTCAAGCAGCGGAATATTGGTGCGCTTGAGCCATTCGGCGGCCATATCGGGGTTGAGCGGCTCGCCAGCCACGGCGCAATGATGCAGATGGCTTAAATCATAGCCCGCAAAGTTCTCCTGGAGCATATAGCGGTACATGGTGGGCGGAGCGCAGAAGGTGGTTACGCCATGCGTGGACATCTGCTTTAGGATATCCTTGGCGATGAAACGCTCAAAATCGTACACGAACACCGCGCTGCCGGTGAGCCACTGGCCATACAGCTTGCCCCATACGCTCTTGGCCCAGCCGGTTTCCGAAATGGTAAAGTGCAGCCCGCCATCCTCGCATTGCTGCCAGAACAGGCTGGTGACGATATGCCCCAGGGGATAGAAATGGTCGTGCGTGACCATCTTGGGCATGCCCGTGGTGCAGCTGGTGAAGTAGAGCAGCAATAGATCGTGGTTATGCGGATAGGCGTCGCCCTGAGGCTTATCCCATTGGGCGCTTTGCAAGGGCATTTCCCGCTCGTAGCTGTGGAAGCCCTCGCGCTGGCCCTTTAAGATCATGGCATGGCGCAGGCTTTCGCACTTTTCCATGGCCGTTTCGGCGCTCTTGAGCACGCCTTCGTCCTTATGGGAAATCACCATCATCTGGATTTTGGCGGCGTTGACGCGGTAGATCACGTCCTTTTCGGTAAGGAGATGAGTGGCGGGCACGGCCACCGCGCCCAGCTTGTGCAGCGCCATCAAAATAGGCCAGAACTGCAAATGGCGGCGCAGGATGAGCATGACCTTATCGCCCTTGCGGATGCCCAGAGAATGAAACAGGTTGGCCGCGCGGTCGCTTTCCTCCTTCAACTGCCCAAAGGTATAACGAATCACCGTGCCGGTTTCATCCGTCCAAAGCACGGCCAGGCGGTCGGGCTCCTCCATGGCGATGCGGTCGGCCACATCATAGGCAAAGTTGAAGCTTTCGGGCCGCGTGATATGGAATTTCTTATTGAAATCATCATAAGTGGCAAAGGACGTGGGGCAATTCAAATATTCGTAGCAAAGGGGTTTCATTACGCCTTCACCCCTTCCTTGATGACCACGGCGATAAAGCGGCAGTCGCCCTCCACAGCGTACATGGCGTGTGCGAGGCCGGAATTATAATACACGCTGTCGCCGGGCTGGAGATACAGCTCGTTGCCGCCCAGCACAATTTTGAGCGTTCCCTCCAGAACGTAATCAAACTCCTGCCCCTCGTGGCTATGGGCCTGCTTCACGGTTCCGGGCGCGTCCTCGCGCACGGTAACGATGAACGGCTCGGCCAGCTTATCGCGGAAGTTGTACGCCAGATGATGATACTCGTACTGCTGGCGGCGGTTAAACTGAAGCCCCTGGCCTTTGCGGGTGAGAATATAGCCGTGCAGCTTGGGGCTTTCGCCGGTGAGCAGATCGCTGATATCCACGCCCAGCACTTCGGCAATATTGAACAGGTGGGAAAACGAAAAATCACGGGTACCGGTTTCATAAGCCAGGTATTCTTCCTCGTCAATTCCGGCGCGCTTGGCAACCTCCTGGGCGCTCAGTCCCGCTATGTCGCGCAGGTCCTGAATGCGCAGCGCGATCAAGCGTAGCTGCTCAGTATTTTCTGCCATGGTAAAGACCCCTCTCTGCAATGCAGATTTCCGTACCTTTTGAAAAAGGTACATACAAAAAGAATAACATGCATGCGGGAGGAGTGTCAAGGGCTGGAAAATTTGCGGCGGCACAGGGGCGTTAGACGCGAAAAACATGGCAGGGCTTGCCAGAAAAACGTTTTAATGCTATGCTGAACACGTATGTGCGCAAAGCGCGGCAAATGGGGAAGGGGGCGCGCAGCTTGGAAAGACCGATGTTTGAAATGCTCGAACGCGCCGCGGGCCGCCTGTCCCTGCATATGCCGGGGGCGCAGGGGCGCGCGCCGTTTGGCACGATAGACCCCTACCGGCTGGATACCACCGAGCTGCCTGTGACGGATGATTTGTACGCGCCGGGAGGGGCGATTGCCCGCGCGCAGGAGCTGGCGGCGCGCAGCGCGGGCGCGGCGCACACCATTCTGCTGCACGGCGGCTCCACGGCGGGAATTCATGCGATGCTTCTGTATGCGGCCCGCCGCGGGGAACAGGTGATTTTGCCGCGCAATGTGCATGTAAGCGCGCTGAACCTGTGCGCCACGGCGGGGCTTGAGCCGGTATTCGCCAGGCCCGCCTATACGCCGGACGGCTTGCCCTATATGCCGCAGAAAAGCTATTTGGAGGCGCTTGAGGCGCATCCGCACGCCCGGGCGATGCTGGTGGTTCGGCCGGATTATTACGGCGGTCTGTACTGGCCGGGCGATGCTGTTGCGCGCGCGCATGCGCTGGGGATGCTGGTGCTGTGCGACGAGGCGCATGGCGCGCACCTCAACTGGGACGCTCAAACGCCCAACGCCCTTGAGCTGGGCGCGGATGTGTGTGTGCAGTCCGCGCACAAAACGCTGCCCGCGCTTACGGCGGGCGCGTGGCTGCATGCTGGCGCTGGGGCGGACGCCGCGCGCCTTACGCGCATGCTGCGCATGGTGCAAACCAGCAGCCCGGCCTTTGTGGGGCTTTTGTCGCTGGATGATGCGCGCGCATGGATGGACGCGCACGGTGCGGCAAGCCTGGAGGCGCTCAAGCGGGAGGCGCGCTCCTTCTATGCGCGGGCGGCAAAGCTGGGCTACGCGGAAGGCGGGGCCATGCGCGGCTTCGCATGCGATGAAACGCGGCTTGTGCTGGAAGCGCCGCAGGGCGGGTTTGCGCTGGCGGGCCAGCTGGCGCGAATGGGCCTGGATGTGGAAATGAGCGACGAGCGGCGCATCGTATGTATTCTATCGTTGATGGATGGCGAAAGCCGGCTCAGGCGGCTGTTGACGGCGCTGGAGACCATCGGCCCGCAGACGGCCCAAACGGCCCGAGCGCTGGAGACGCCTCCGCGCGAGCTGCCCGAGCGCGCGGCCGCGCTGGGCGAGGCGGCCTTTGCGCCCTACGAGGCGGTTGCTCTCCGGGCGGCTGTGGGCCGGATAAGCGCCGCGCATGTGGGGCTGTACCCGCCGGGGACTGCGCTGCTTACGGCTGGCGAACGGGTTACGCCCATGCTGGCGGAATACCTGAGCGGCCTGGATCCGGCCAGGGTGTTTGGCCTGAATGCGGACGGTACCCTGAATTGCGTACAATAAAAGGAGCGAAACGCATGGATATTTTTCCCTACGACGCTGTGGTATTTGATTTAGACGGCACTCTGTTTGACGCGGAGGACGGCATTGTTTCCTCGGTGCTGTTCGCCATGGACAAGCTGGGCCTTACCCCGCCGCCCGACGCCGATTTGCGCGAGGTGGTAGGCCCGCCGCTGCGCGATTCGTTCCGCGATTTGCTGGGCGTGCCGGAAAACCTGATTGAACAGGCGATGGAAATTTACCGCGAGGATTTCAGCAGACGCGGCATGTACCTTTATAGCGTATACCCTGATGTGCGCAGCATTCTGCGCATGCTGCGCGAGGGCGGCGTGCATGTGGGCATGGCCACCAGCAAGCCGCGTTGGCTGGCGATGGATATATTGACCTACTTTGGCTTGGACGGGGAGTTTGACCGCGTGGTTGGCGAGGAAAACGGCGCGGCGCAGATGGGCAAGGCGGAGCTGATTCGCCGCGCGCTGCCGGATAAATACCGCCGCGCCGCCATGGTGGGCGACCGCAAGTTTGATATGGCCGGGG
The DNA here is from genome assembly GCA_022769795.1 of Clostridiales bacterium. Classification (GTDB taxonomy): domain Bacteria; phylum Bacillota; class Clostridia; order Christensenellales; family Aristaeellaceae; genus Limiplasma. The sequence goes on along the minus strand of JALEIQ010000200.1, from coordinate 4,004 downwards.
CGCGGGCAAACGGCGTGGAGGGAATTGGCGTAAGCTACGGCTGCGGCAGCGAGGAGGAGCTTCAGGACGCGGGCGCGACGGTGATTGTGCCCGATACGGAGGGGCTTCGCGCGGTGCTTTGCCCCGGCGGGAAGATTCCTCGCGGCTTCTTTTTAACCGTGGAGGGCCCGGATGGCAGCGGCAAAACCACGCAGGTGGAGCTGCTGGAAAAAAGCCTGCGGCAGTTTGGCTTTAGCGTGCTGCATACCCGCGAGCCCGGCGGCTGTGAGATCAGCGAGGAAATCCGCCGCATGATTTTGGACACCAACAATATGGAAATGTGCCCCCAGTGCGAGGCGCTTTTGTACGCGGCTTCCCGCGCGCAGCATGTGCATCAGGTCATCCGCCCGGCTGTGGAGCGCGGCATGCTTGTGCTGTGCGACCGCTTTGTGGACAGCTCGGTGGCCTATCAGGGCGGAGGGCGCGAGCTGGGCGTGGAAACCGTGCAGCAGGTGAACGAGCCCGCCGTGGACGGCATGATTCCGGACGCGACGCTGTACCTGGCTATCGATCACCGCGAGGCGCTGGGCAGGCGGCTGGCTGCCTCCGAGCCGGACAGGCTTGAGCTGGAAACGGACGAATTCCACGCCCGGGTGCAGCAGGCCTATGAGCGCCTTGCGCGCGAGAACCGCAAGCGCTATTTGGTGGTGAACGCGGCGCAGGACATTCAAAGCGTTGCGGACGACGCGCTGGCCGCCGTGCTGGCCAGGCTTTTGCCGGAGCGCAGGCGCGGCTGATTGCGAAGGGGAGAGCAGCTTGGAAAGAATCGTGGTTGGCATGTCCGGCGGGGTGGACAGCTCAGTCGCGGCGCTGCTGTTGAAGCGGCAGGGCTACGAAGTGGTGGGCGTGTTCATGAAAAATTGGGATGAGAAGGACGAAAACGGCACCTGTACCGCCGCTGAGGATTGGAACGACGTGCAGGACGTTTGCGCCCGCATCGACATTCCATGCTATTCCGTTAACTTTGAAAAGGAATATTATGACCGCGTGTTTGCCTATTTCCTGGAGGAATACCGCTTGGGCCGCACGCCGAATCCGGATGTGCTGTGCAATCGTGAAATCAAGTTCAAGGCCTTTTTGGACTATGCCATGAAGCTTGGCGCTACGCATATGGCGACCGGCCACTTCGTAAAAAAGGACGTGCGGGACGGCCATACCGTGCTTTTGCGCGGCGATGATCCGGCCAAGGATCAGAGCTACTTCCTCTATATGCTCAAGGAACGTCAGCTTGAGCGGGCGCTGTTCCCCGTGGGCGGGCTTACCAAGGGGCAGGTGCGGGCCATTGCGCAGGAGAACGGCCTGTCCACTTTCAAGAAGAAGGATTCCACCGGTGTGTGCTTTATTGGCGAGCGCAACTTCCGCAGGTTTTTGCAGGGCTTTTTGCCCATGCAGCCCGGCGATATACGCACCGAGGATGGGAAAAAGGTAGGGGAGCATATCGGGCTTGCGTATTACACGCTGGGCCAGCGGCGCGGCTTGGGAATTGGCGGAAGCGGCGACGGGCGGCGCTGGTTTGTAATCGATAAGGATTTGCAAAACAATGTACTGGTGGTTGCGCAGGGCGAGGACAGCCCGCGGCTGTACAGCCGCTATATCCTGGCCAGCCAGCCCACATGGGTGGCGGGCGAGGCTCCCGCCAGGCCGGGGGAGCCTATGCGCCTGACCGCGCGCTTCCGCTACCGCCAGCCCGATCAGCACGTTACGGTAACGCTGCGCGGCGGCGAATTGCTGATTGAGTCGGACGAGTTGCAGCGCGCCGTGACCCCAGGCCAGAGCGTGGTGCTTTATCAGGGCGACGTATGCCTGGGTGGCGGCATTGCGGAGAAAGCGACCATGGAACCCCTTGTATAATATGGTCAAAATTTGGTCACGTTTCGACGGAAAAACAGTGTAAATACAGACGATACAGGAAAATTACCTTGCGAATATTCGAGGTTGTGACTATAATAATCTCCAACATTCGCAAAAGTCAACGTGCGGATGCGAAAGATGTGTAGGGAGGAAGAAAACGATGAAGAAAATGGTTTGTATGCTCCTGACGCTTGTGTTGGCGTTGAGCTTTGTGCTCCCCGCTATGGCTGAGGATGCGATTAAGGTAGGCGTGATCGGGCCTCTGACCGGCCCCTATGCCATTTATGGCAACGCCGCCCTGTATGGCGCGCAGATTGCCGCTGATGAGATTAACGCCTTGGGTGGCTTGCAGTTTGTGGTTGAGGGCCAGGATGACGAGGGCGACGGCGAAAAGGGCGTAAACGCCTATAACGCTCTGCTGGATGGCGGCACCAAGGTAATGCTGGGCACTGTGACCAGCGGCTCCTGCATCGCGGTTTCCGCCGTGGCGTTTGAGGAGCGCGTGTTTATGCTCACGCCTTCCGCTTCCGCCGATCTGGTTATCGCCGATAAGGACAACATGTTCCAGGTTTGCTTCAAGGATTCCGCGCAGGGCTCCGCGTCCGCGCAGTACATCTATGACAACAAGCTGGGCGAAAAGGTAGGCATTATCTACAACAACGCCATCGATTACTCTATCGGCATCTGCGAAACCTTCAAGACCAGGGCTGCGGAGCTGGGCATGGAAATCGTTGCCGAGTCCGCCTTCAGTGATGACAGCAACGCCGATTTCTCCGTGCAGGTAGCCGCCATGAAAGAGGCTGGCGCGGATGTTGTGTTCCTGCCAATCTACTATACCCCCGCTTCCATGATTTTGACCCAGGCCAAGGCGGTTGATTACGCGCCTATCTTCTTCGGCGTGGACGGCATGGACGGCATCCTGGGCCTTGAGGGCTTCGATAAGAGCCTGGCCGAGGGCGTAATGCTGCTGACCCCCTTCTCCGCTGATGCTGAGGACGAGCAGACCAAGAGCTTCGTGGCCAAGTATCAGGAGCTCCATGGTGAAATCCCCAACCAGTTTGCCGCCGACGCTTACGATGGCATGTATGCGCTCTATCAGGCGATGGCAAACAGCGGCATCACCGCGGCTACCACGCCCGAGGAAGCCTGCGAGCTGCTGATTGCCGAGTTCCCCAAGCTGGAGGTTGCGGGCCTCACCGGCACCATGCATTGGGATTCCACCGGCGCTGTAAACAAGACGCCTACCGCTGTCGTTATCAAGGATGGCGTGTATGTGGGCGCTACCAAGTAAGCTGGAAAAATCCGTTGTCCATGCGGGCGCGTTACGCGCCCGCATGGACGGCCATTCTTCCCGGCAGCTTTTGCTGCGCGCAGATGCATACACGCAATAAAGGTAACCAAGAGCAGTCAGAACCGCCCAAAGCGCTGACTGTTGTTGGTTACCTTCGTGCGTTCTCTGCGCAACTACACAAGAAGGGGGAATAGGAATATGATTTCCTTCCTGTCCCATCTGGTCAATGGGATTAGCCTGGGCAGCGTGTATGCCATCATCGCGCTGGGGTACTCGATGGTGTATGGCATCGCCAAAATGCTCAACTTTGCCCATGGCGACGTTATCATGATCGGCGCGTATATCGCCTTTTGCGTGATGCAGTACATGGGCCTGCCGCCGGTTGTGGCGCTGGCGGCCGCCATGATCGTATGCACGCTTCTGGGCGTGGTGATCGAGCGGCTGGCGTATAAGCCCCTCAGGCAGGCCACCTCGCTGGCAGTGCTGATTACCGCCATTGGCGTAAGCTACCTGCTGCAAAACGCCGCGCTGCTTATTTGGGGCGCGAACCCGAAGGTTTTCACGTCGGTTGTGTCCATCCCGGCGATTAAGCTGTTTGACGGCGGCCTGCAAATTACCGGCGAAACGCTGGTGACAGTGCTGGCGAACATCGTGATTATGGTCGCGCTTACGCTGTTTACCAGCAAGACCAAAATGGGCAAGGCCATGCGCGGCGTAAGCGAGGATAAGGGCGCGGCGGAGCTGATGGGGATCAACGTAAACCTTACCATTTCCGTGACCTTCGCCATCGGTTCGGCGCTGGCCGCTATCGCGGGCGTGCTTT
>JALEIQ010000194.1 GCA_022769795.1 Clostridiales bacterium | reverse complement strand
CCTAGCAGTTCCAGCAACGTTTTCTGTTCGCTCTTGTTCATCTTCGTCACCTCGCTATTGAGGTTTCGATGAATTTGCTCTCTTTTCCCCCCTTGCTTTTTCTCCTTTTTTCTCTTCTCTTTTTCGTAAGCGATTGCCCTGAGTTTTCTTACGTGCGGGCTTGACGGATATTTATATTGCTGTTACCATAAGCAAGTTGGCTGTCAGCAGCCAAACGTTTTCAGCCGCAGCGTGCCCGGGAGCCTTTTGCTTATGCTTCCGCGCGGCATGGCGCTTGCGGACCAAGGACACAAAGGGAGATTGGTATGCAACAACAAGAACGTTCCAAAATGCTGGGCACAATGCCCATGGGAAAACTGGTAACCAAGGTCTCTGTACCGATTATGGTAAGTATGCTGGTACAGGCGCTTTACAACGTGGTGGACGGCATCTTTGTGGCCCGTTACAGCGCGGACGCGCTCACGGCGGTATCGCTGGCCTTCCCCGTTCAAATGCTGATGATCGCGGCTTCCACCGGCCTTGGCGTGGGCATTAACAGCCTAATCAGCCGCAAGCTGGGCGAGCGTCACGCCAGCGAGGCCCTTGAGGCGGCCAAAAACGGTATCTTTCTGGAACTGTGCGGCTTTGCGCTGTTCCTGCTGTTCGGCCTGTTCGGCGCGCGCAGCTTCTTTCATGTGTTCACCCCTGTGGAAAGCCTGCAGCAGATGGGTGGCGAATACCTGACCATCGTATGCGTGTTCAGCTTTGGCCTGTTCCTGTCCATCTCCTTTGAGCGCATGATGCAGGCTACGGGCAATACCGTTCTGTCCATGATTACGCAGCTTACCGGCGCTATTGTCAATATCGTGCTGGATCCCATCATGATTTTCGGCCTTCTGGGCGTGCCGCAGATGGGCGTGGCCGGCGCGGCGGCCGCCACTGTGATTGGGCAAATCTGCGGTATGGCGCTTGGCTTTGTGCTCAACCAAACCCGCAACGGGGAGCTGCGCTTGCGCTGGAAAGGTTTCCGCCCGAACAGGCAAATCCTCAAAGGCATTCTGGCCGTGGGCTTCCCCAGCATCATCATGCAGTCCATCTCCTCGGTGATGAACGTGCTGATGAATATGATCCTTATGGCCTATGGCAATACCGCCGTCAGCGTGCTGGGCGTGTACTTCAAGCTGCAAAGCTTTGTGTTCATGCCCGTGTTCGGCCTCAGCAATGGCCTTGTGGCTATCATAGGCTATAATTACGGTGCGCGCCTGCGCCAGCGCGTGTACGCCGCCGTCAAGGTGGCGCTGCGCATAGCGGTTGCTATCATGCTCCTGGGAACCGCCGCCTTCCTGGCCGTGCCCGAGCTGCTGCTCAGCCTGTTTGAGGCCGACGGCGCCAGCGAGCTTACCGCCATCGGAACCATCGCCCTGCGCATCATCAGTAGCCATTTTATCCTGGCAGCCATCGGCATTACGCTCAGCACCGTGTTCCAGGCCGTCGGCAAGGGCTTTTATAGCCTGCTCATGAGCCTGTGCCGCCAGCTGATCGTGCTCTTGCCCGCAGCCTGGGTGTTAAGCGCGCTGGGCGGCCTGAACGCCATTTGGTGGTCTTTCCCCGTCGCGGAGGCCGTATCGCTGGCTATTTGCCTCATCCTGTACCGCCGCGTGGATGAAACCATGCTCAAGCCGCTACAGGCATAGGTCTTGGTATAAAAAGAAGCGCCGCCCTTCCCCCGGCAGCGCTTCTTTTTATTGCAACATAAAGCCCTACAGCAATCCCTGCACCAGAATCACCACAATCAAAACCGGCAGTATAATAGAAAGCAACGGCTTCAGCCTCCGGGACAGCTTCAGCCCCGCGCCGGTATTGGCCTCCTCCAGGTAGCTTTCGAAGCCCCAGCCCCAGCGCGACACGCAAAACAGCAGGTAAACCAGGCTTCCCACGGGCAACAGCAGATTGCTTACAAGAAAATCCTCGCCGTCCAAAACGGTGCTTCCCGGGCCCAGCGGCGCAAGGCCGCTCCATACGTTATAGCCCAGCACACACGGCACGCTGAAAAGCAGAATAAACGCCGCGCCAAGCAGCGCCGCGCGCAAACGGCTCATGCGGAACAGCTCCATCAGGCTGGCAAGGATGTTTTCAAACACCGCGATAACCGTGGAAAAGCTGGCAAACGTCATAAACAGGAAAAACAGCGTGCCCCACACGCGCCCTCCCGCCATGCCGGAAAACACGTTGGGCAGCGTAATAAAAATCAGTTGAGGCCCCGCGTCCGGCGAAATGCCAAAGGAGAAGCAGGCCGGGAAGATAATCAGACCGGCGCTTACGGCCACCAGCGTATCCAACGCGCAGATACGCACAGCCTCGCCCGCCAGCGTGCGCTCACGGCTCATATAGCTTCCAAAAACCTCCATTGCGCCAATGCCCAGGCTTAGCGTAAAGAAGGCCTGGTTCATCGCCGCCACAATCACGCTGCCGATGCCCGCATCCAAAGCCCGTCGCCAATCCGGCAGAAGGTAAAACGCAAGTCCCTCGCGCGCCCCCGACAGCGTAAGACTGTGCACCGCCAATACCACAATCAGCGCCAGCAGCGCGCACATCATCCACTTGGTCAGCCGTTCCACGCCCTTTTGCAGGCCAAAGCTGCAAATGAAAAAGCCCAGCACCACCGTCACGGCCATCCACAGGCCCATCTCGCCCGGGCTGGCCAGCATGCCCGCAAACACATCCGTCACCGCTTCAGCGCCCAGGCCCGTAAACGTGCCCGTTAAAAACTTGATAAAATAGCTCACCATCCAGCCGTTCACGGTGGTATAGTACATCATCAGCATGGAGCAGCCAAGCAGGCATATGGGGCCGTGCCAGTGCCAGCGGCTGCCCCGCGGCTCCAGAGCGCGGTAGGCGCTCACGGCGGTGCCCTGCCCGGCGCGGCCAACGGCAAGCTCCATGGTGAGCACCGGCACGCCCAAAATCAGCAGGAACAAAAGGTAGAACAGCACAAAAACGCCGCCGCCATTCTGTCCCGCAACCGTAGGGAACCTCCACACGTTGCCGATGCCGATCGCGCAGCCCGCGCTTACAAGAATAAATCCCAGCCGGGAGGCAAAGGTTTCCCTTTTCAAGAAAGCAACCCCTTTTCAATCATAAATGATCTATCGCATCATTCAGTATAACGCAACTTTGCTAACGGCGCAACGCGAAAAAAGCCCTACAGGTTAAGCAACGCGAGCGCCGCCAATATCAGGCCCATTGCAATCCATTGCCTGCGGGTAAGCCGCTCATGGAACAGCGCCATTCCCGCCAGCGTTACCAGCACAATTGCGCCTATGCTGTACGTGGGATACGCTACCACCGCCGGAATCTCGCCCAGCGACCACAGCAGGAAACGCGCCGAAAAATAGTTGGGAACGCCCAGCACCGCGCCAAGCAGCAGATCGCGCGGCGCGGGCGCTTGCTTTTTTACCACGCACAGCAGGACGCAAAGCAGCAGCGCAAAGCCAAAGGTATAGGTCAGGTAATGCCCGCTTAGCCGGGCGCTGCCCCATGCCTCGTACATTTTGGCCAGCGAGTCGCTCAGTCCTCCCACCACAAGCAGCGCTATCAGGCCCACCTTGCTGGCCGCGCGTTTCCCGTTTCCTTCCGCCTGAATGAGCCAGATGGCCGCAAGCGCCATGGCAAAGCCCGCCGCCTGCGCCGCTCCCGGCGTTTCATGAAACACGATCACCGCCATCAGCGTGGGCACCATCACGCCCAGCTTCATAAACACGGCGGGCAGCACCACGCCGTTTCTGTGTATGTTCCATTGTAGCGCCACAAACCCGGCCAAATACAGCGCGCCGCTCAAAGCGCCCAGCTCCAGCGCGAAGGCTCCTCCCTCCTCCCGGGGAAACAGGGCCGCCGTTCCGCTCATTGCCGCCGCCAGCGCCGTGCAAACAAGGTAGTTGGCCGCCAGCATTCCCATTTTGCTTCTCACACGGCCCTCGCTCAAGCGCATAACAACGGATACCATCGCGCTGCTTATCACGGCCAACAGCAGATACATCATCGGTAAATCGCCTCCCCGACTGCTTTGGAAAAAGAGATAGCGCTATTATAGCATAGCTGCGCAAGCTGCGGTAGCGGCTTTTCACCATCCCGCTTCCGGCGGGAAGACCCTTTTTCACGCCCATGCCCCTTCTGGACGTTTGCCAACCGCACACAACAAATCGCATTTCCGCGCCTTTCGTTTTTAGCTGTTTCTGGTATGCTTATATCAAACTGGGTTACAAGGAGCGTACAGGCATGCGATACGGGTATTTTGATGACCAAGCGAAGGAATACGTGATTGACCGGGTGGACGCGCCCGTTTCCCTTACCAACTACTTGGGCACGCAGCGCATGGGCGCTGTGCTCTCCCACAACGCGGGCGGATACTGCTGGCTGGACTCCCCGCAGCATCACCGCATCACCCGCTTCAGACCCAACGGCGTGCCCATGGACTTTCCCGGCCATTACGTCTATCTGCGCGATCAGGACAGCGGCCGTTACTGGTCGCTAAGCTGGCAGCCCACGGGCCTACCTTTGAACGAAGCGAAATACCTATGTCGCCACGGGCTGGGCTATTCCGTGTACGAATGCGCCTATGAGGGCATCGCCGCCAGCCAAACGGTGTTCATTCCCCGCACGGAGGAGGGGGAAACGCCTGTGGAGCTCATAGAGGTGCGCATCCGCAATCTGTCCGGCAGGCCCAGGCAGTTGAGCATATTCGGCTATGTGGAGTTTTCCTTCCACCATATCGATATGGATAACCAAAATTTCCAGATGAGCCTCTACTCAGCGGGCTCCAGCATGCGCGACGGCGCGGTGCTTTGCGAGCTGCACTACGAATCCGCCTGGCAGTTCTTCACTACGGACGGCGCGCCCGCCTCCTTTGATGGGGTGCGCGAGGCTTTCATCGGTCCCTACCGCACGGAGCGCAACCCGCTGGGGGTGGAGCGCGGCGCGCTTAGCGGCAGCACGGAAAACGGCGGCAATCCCTGCGGCGCGCTGGAGCGGCGTGTCACCCTGGCCTCCGGGGAGGAAAAGCGCGTGCTGTTCTATCTGGGCACCGGCGACGAGCAGGCAGCCGCCCAGGCCAGGAACCGCTACAGCCAGGCAGGAACCCGGCGCGCTTTTGACGAACTCAAAGCATGGTGGGAAAGCAAGTTAAGCGTCCTTCAGGTGAAAACTCCGCACGAGAATATGAACCGCAGCCTCAACATCTGGAATTTGTATCAGAGCGAGATAAACGTTCTGTTTTCACGCTTCGCTTCCTTTATCGAGGTGGGCGGGCGCACGGGGCTTGGGTACCGCGATACCGCGCAGGACGCCATGTGCATTCCCCACGCGGAGCCGTCCATGTGCCAAAAGCGCCTGCTGCAGCTGCTGCATGGCCAGGTAGCGCAGGGTTACGGCCTGCATCTGTTTGACCCCGCGTGGTTTGAGCCGCAGATAAAGCCGCCCTTCCAATCCCCCACCGTGGTACCCACGCCCCAAAAAAGCAGCATGATTCACGGCCTCAAGGACGCCTGCGCGGACGACGCGCTCTGGCTGATTCCCGCCATTGTGGAGAATGTGCGTGAAACGGGCGAAACCGCCTTCTTTGACCGCGTGGTGCCCTATGCCGACGAAGGCGAGGACACCGTATGGGGCCACATGAAGCGCGCCTTGGATTTTTCCTATGCGCAGGTAGGCAGCCACGGTGTCACCAAGGGTCTGCGCGCGGACTGGAACGACTGCCTGAACCTGGGCGGGGGCGAAAGCGCCATGGTGGCCTTCCTGCTGCTATGGGCTACCGACCATTTTGTGGATGCGGCGCGCTATCTGGGCCGCGAGGCGGATGCCCAGCGCTACGAGCGCCTGGCTCAGGGCATGCGCGATACCTGCCAGCGCGAGCTGTGGGACGGCGCATGGTTCCTGCGCGGCATCACGGCGGACGGCAGGCCCATCGGCTCGCACACGGCGCTTGAGGGAAAGGTGCATTTGGAAAGCAACGCCTGGGCGGTCATCTCCGGCGCGGCTACCCGCCAGCAGGCCCTCAGCTGCATGGACGCGGTGGACGAGTGGCTCTACACGCCCTACGGCCTCATGCTCAACGCCCCTTCCTTTACCGTTCCGGACGACGGGCTGGGCTTTGTGGCCCGCGTATACCCCGGCGTGAAGGAAAACGGGGCGGTGTTCAGCCATCCCAATCCCTGGGCCTGGGTGGCGGAATGCATGCTTGGCCGCGGAGATCGCGCCATGAAATTCTACGACGCGCTGCTGCCGCAAAACCAAAACGATCTCATGGAGGTACGCCAGGCCGAGCCCTATGCGTACTGCCAGTTCGTCATGGGCAAGGATCACACGGCCCACGGCCGGGCGCGGCATCCCTTCATGACTGGTTCGGCGGGCTGGGCCTACTACGCCGCCACGCGCTACATGCTGGGAATTCGCCCGCAGTTTGACTCTCTCACCGTGGAGCCCTGCATTCCCGCCGCATGGGACGGTTTCACGGCCACCCGCCGCTGGCGCGGCGCAACCTATCGCATTCAGGTTCAAAATCCCACGCATGTGCAAACGGGCGTCGCAGCCATCGAAGTGGACGGCCAACGACTGTCCCGCATTCCCGCTTTTGGTTCCGGGGAGCACAGCGTTACCATTCTTATGGGCAATACAAACGAAGGAGGTTATCAGGCATGATTGTTTTTGGCACAGGCGGTTGGCGCGACGTGATCGGGGACGGCTTTACACGTGAAAACATCGAACGGGTAGCCTGCGCGCTGGCCCGCCGCATGCGCCGGGAGGGCGCGGCGGAAGCAGGCTTGTGCATCGGCTACGACAGGCGCTTTTTAAGCCGCGAAGCCGCTATCTGGTTTTCGCAGGTCATGGCCGGCGAAGGCGTAAGGCTGTATTTTGTCAACCTGGCCGCACCCACGCCGCAGATCATGTTCACCGTCAAGCACATGAACCTGCCCTATGGCGCGGCGGTCACCGCCAGCCATAACCCCGCCATCTACAACGGCATCAAGCTGTTTACCCAGGGCGGGCGCGACGCCACTCAGGACGTGACCGACCCCATCGGCGAGGAGGCCAACCAAATTGATCCCGCCCAGCTCCGTCGCATGGATTTTGACGAGGCGCGCGCGGCGGGCCTGATCCGCTTTATCGACCCCCGGGACGAATACCTGGATTCCATCATGAGCCGCATCGATATGGACGCTATCCGCCGCCGCAGGCCGCGCATCGTGCTGGATCCCATGTACGGCGTTAGCCTTACCGGGCTTATGACCATTCTTATGACCGCCCGCTGCGATGTGGACGTAATCAACGACCGTCACGACGCGTTCTTCGGTGGCCACCTGCCCGCGCCCAACCCGCAAACCCTGCGCGATTTGCAAAGCGCCGTGAACGACCACCACGCGGATCTGGGCATTGCCACCGACGGCGACGCGGATCGCCTGGGCATTATCGACGAGGTGGGCCGCTATGTGCCCGCCAACGACGTGCTGGTGCTTTTGTACTACTACATGCTGAAATACAAGGGCTGGCACGGCGCGGCGGTGCGCAACATCGCCACCACGCATCTTTTGGATCGCGTGGCGGCCGCCTTTGGCGAAAGCTGCTACGAAGTACCGGTTGGCTTCAAGCACATCTCCGCCGGTATGGACGAGCACGACGCGCTGATCGGCGGCGAATCCTCCGGCGGGCTTACGGTGCGCGGGCACATCAGCGGCAAGGACGGGCTGTACGCCGCCTCGCTGCTGGTGGAAATGCTCAGCGTAACCCGCAAGCCGCTCTCCGCCCTTGTGAAGGAAATCTACGATACCTTTGGCGAGCTGCACATGGCGGAATACGACTGGGCTCTCACCCCCAAAACGCGCGAGGCCATCCACCGCACGCTCATGGTGGAGCGCCGCCTGCCGGACTTTGGCCTGCCCGTGCAAAGGGTAAGCTACCTGGACGGCTGCAAGGTCTATTTTGAAAACGGCTGGATTATCGCCCGTTTCTCGGGCACGGAGCCGCGGGTGCGCGTGTTCGCCGAAACGGAAACCCTGTCCGCCGCCCGCGGCCTGGTGCGGCGCATGGCTGAATTCGTGGGCCTTCCCTTTTCCGATTGACCCATAAGGAGGGTACGGCATGCTCCGCGCGTTCAAATCCATCCGGGTTCAAATTCTGGCGATTGTGCTGGTGTGCTACCTCACGCCCACGCTGCTGCTGGGGCAATATATGGGCAGCGTCTTTTTCGAGGATCTCCGCAAAAAGACGGAGGCCGCGCTCACCAGCGGTGTGGAGCATGCGCGCGCCCTTACCGTGCAAAACATCGAGCAGCTTGTGACCCTTGCCAAGGACGCCACCTACGACGGCGAGCTCACCAGCGCCTATACCCAGTACTCCCTGGGCAATATTGCCGACGCGGAATTTCTTCGCCTGTCGCGCACCTATATCGAACGAAAATACGGCCGGGAGCCCGAATTGACCTTCTCCGCCTATTTCACGCTGGAAAGGCCTGAGCTGCTAATTTACAACCGGGCCAGCTATGCGCCCGCGCAGCGCTTTCAGGAAACGGCGCAGGCGGCTGCTCTCGCGCTTGGAAGCGAGCTGGATACCAAATGCCTGTTCTGGGAAGGCGGCGGGAACGTCTGCCTGGTGCGCAATCTTATGAACCTGAAAATGCAGCGCTTTGGCATGCTAGTGCTGGGCGTGGACATGAACCTGGTGCTTGCGCCGTTAAGCGACCTTGCGGCCGCCTGGGACGCGCAGATGGATGTAAAGCTTGGGCAGGCGGGCGCCACGCAGCTCAATTGGGACGCGCTTCCCTCCGGCCTGTGGGAGCCCGAGGATTCCGAGCACTTGATCTACACCCTAAAGGATGAGGCCCGGGATTGGGAGCTGGCTGTGCGCCTTTCCATCAGCAAGGAACGCATCTATGGCGAAATGTGGGCCTTCCGCCGCCTGATGGCCGGGCTGCTTATGCTGCTGGTTCCCATTATGGCCATTATGCTGTGGTATGTGCGCCGCCGCATTGTAAAGCCCATCACGCTGCTGGCAAACGCCTCCAAGCGTATAGAGGCCGGGGAGCTGGGCGTTACCGTACCCATGCACGGCGATGACGAGCTGGGAAACCTTGGCCAGGCCTTTTCCCGCATGAGCACCCGCATCGCCGAACTGATTGATAAAACCTATAAGGAAGAAATCGCCCTCAGAGATGCGCGCATCCAGGCCATGCAAAGCCGCATTAACCCGCACTTTATCAACAACGCGCTGGAATCCATCAACTGGCAGGCGCGTATGGAGGGCTGCGAGAAGGTATCCGCCATGGTGGAAGCGCTGAGCGTGCTGCTCAACGCCAGCATGGCCAAGGCCAACCGCCGCATGGTGCTTCTGCGCGAGGAAGTGGAGGTGGCGGAAGCATACCTGTACTTTGTAAGCCAGCGCTTCGGGGACAGGCTGCGCGTCACGTGCGATATTCCGTCCGAGGCGCTCGGCTTCACCGTGCCGCTGCTTTCCATCCAGCCGCTGCTGGAAAACGCCATCGAGCATGGCATAGCCCCGGCGGGCGGCGGCGAGCTGGGCCTTCTGTGCCGTCTGGACGGCGAGCGCCTCACCGTGAAGGTTACAAACAGCGGCCAGCGCATCAGCCCCGAGGATGAAAAGCGCATTGCCCTGTCGCTTGCGGGCGATAACCAGGGCGGCACCCATTTGGGGCTTGCCAACATCAGCAGCCGCCTGCGCCTGATTTATGAGGGCGCTGCCGGGCTTACCGTTTCATCCGGCGAGCGAGGCCTTACGGTAGCCCGGCTCACGCTGCCCGCGCGCCAGCCCTCTGCACAAGCAGATACAACGGAACACATTTGAATCCAATGACAAGCAGTTCTATTTTTGTTATGCTTGTTTCATAGTGGAAAGCTATGTTCATACGCAAATTGAGGCGGGAGGCTGGAAGGCCATGGCAAAACGGCTGATGGGTGCGTTGGGGGGGTTCTTCCTTGCGCTTATGCTTGTTACGGGCGCGCTGGCGGATGGCGTAACACTGCGTACCGTAAGCTGCTTCGCGGGGCGCGATGCGTCCGCGGAGGCATATGTGGAACTGCTCAAAGCCTTTGAAACGCAAACCGGCAACATTGTGGAGGACGCCTCCGCCACCAGCGACGAGGCCTGGAAGGCTGGCGTGCTCTACGACTTCGCCGCCGGGAACGAGCCCGATATTCTGTTTTTCTTTGCCGCCAGCGCGGATTCCGCGCCCATTTTGAGCAGGGTGGTGCCCATCAGCGAGATTAACGCCGCTTATCCCAATTTGCACCTTGCCGAAAACGCCTCCCTGGCCGAGGCGGATGGGAAGGTGTACGCCATTCCCTCCCGCCCGTTCTGGGAGGGGCTGTTTGTGAACGTGGATCTATTTGAGCGCTACGGCCTCGCCCTGCCCACAACCTGGGATAATCTGGAGGCGGCCATCGTGCGCTTCAACCAGGAGGGGATCATTCCCATTTCGGCCTCGCTGAGCGATATCCCGCACTACATCGCGGAATTTGCCATTCTTGCCTGCGGCACACCGCAGGATTACACGGCCCGGCCAAAGGCCCTCGAAGATGTGCCCGACTCCTGGTATGAGGGCATGCGCCTGATCCGTCGCCTCTACGAGCTAAACGCCTTTGCCTCCAACATCAACGCCACCACCGAGCTTGCCATGAGCCAGCTTTTCCGCGAGAAAAAGGCCGCCATGCAGATTGACGGAAGCTGGTTTGCCAATACCATTCCCGCGCAAAGCATGGATACCACCATCGTGATGCCCATGCCCACCTATTGCGAAGGCGCCGATCCCACCGCCGTGGTGGGCGGCGTTTCCATGGGCTTTTATCTTACCCGCAGCGCTTGGGAGGATGAAACCCGGCGGGACGCCGCCGTGGCGCTGCTCAGTTGGCTTACCAACACGGAAGCGGCCGCCAAGCTGGGAGGCTACCATTACAGTGGCCGCCTGCTGGAAAGCTCCTACCAGTTGACCAGCCATGCCAGCTGCATGCTCAGCCCCCTCCAGGACGCGATGACCAAGGAAGCGCGAGAGGTTTGGCTGCTGGAATGCATCTCCAGGGTAGCCGACGGCTCCATGAGCGCAGAAGCCTGCTGGGAAACGGTAATGGCGCTTCATCCCTTCGGCGAGTGAACAATGGCGAGGTGGAAACGTGTATAAGGTAGCGCTCATAGATGACGAGCACCTGATTGTGGAGGGGCTTTCCCGCGTTGTAAACTGGGCCGGCTTTGGCTGTGAGGTGGCCGGTACGGCCAGCGACGGCCGCGAAGGGCTGGCGCTGATCCGCCTTCACAGGCCCGATCTTGTGTTTACCGATATCCGCATGCCCAACATGGATGGGCTTACCATGCTTGCCGCCCTGCGCAGCGAGTTTCCGCGCATGCAGGTAACTGTGATGACCGCCTTCCGCGATTTTGATTATGCTCAGCGCGCCATCAATCTGGGCGTGTGCCGTTACCTGCTCAAGCCAAGCAAGATGGAAGAAATCAACGAGGCCGTTTCCAGCATGATCGCCCGCCTGGACGCCTTGGGCGCGCAGCCGCCCGAGGCGGATGACGCCGGGGACGAAAACGGCGAGGCGGGCAATTTCATTGTGCGCTCCGCCCTTAGCTATATGCAGGATCACTGTACCGAGCACATCGCCCTCAGCGACGTGGCTGAAAACGTGTATGTAAGCCAGTGGCACCTGTCCAAACTGATTAACCGCCACATAAACCAGAGCTTTTTTGATTTGCTGGGCAGTATGCGTATCGAGCGGGCCAAGCAGCTTTTGGCCGATCCCGCCATGCGCATCCACGACATCGCTGAGAAAGTAGGCTATAACGACGTGGCGCACTTCTCCAAAAGCTTTAAAAGGATCGCGGGCAAAACGCCCAGCGAGTACCGTTCCGGGCTGCTGCCTAAGTAAAGCGCGCCCCGTCAGGTTTTGCCGCCCGGCCAGTTTTACAGGCCGGGCGCTTCATATTTTCAGCCTTCCGCCGTTTTCTTTTGGAAACGCGCTTGCAGCTTCTTCCATCCGCATGCTATACTCATGATATATTTGTTTTGGGAGGCAATGCGCATGCCGTTTCTCAGGCTGTTGGAATCCATCCGCACGCCCGTGCTGGATGAATTGGGCGCTCTAATTACGCTCTTGGGAGAAGAAACCGTCTTTATGGCCGTCGGGCTCGCCGTTATGTGGTGCTTCAGCAAAAAATGGGGCTTCCGTTTTCTGATGATAGGCGTGGCGGGCACCACGCTCAATCAGCTACTAAAGGCAATCTTCCTCGTCCCCCGCCCCTGGGTGCTCGATCCCGATTTTACCATCGTGGAGGCGGCGCGCGCGGGCGCGACGGGCTATTCCTTCCCCAGCGGCCATACCCAGTCCGCCGCGGCGGTATTTGGCGTAGCGGCGGTATGGGTCAAAAGGCGCTGGGTAACGGTGTTGTGCGTAGCCATGGTGCTGCTGGTAGGGCTTTCGCGCATGTACCTGGGCGTGCATACGCCGCTGGATGTGGGCGTATCGCTGGCGACAGGCGTTATCACGGTGCTGGGCATGGCCTGGCTGTTTGACCGCGCGGAGGCGCGTCCTTACGGCGTTTTGCTGCTGGGCGCGGGCATTGCGGTCTTTGCGGCCGTTCTGCTTGTCTATGTGCTGTTCGCCCCCGTGCGCGAAGCGAATGTGGCCTCCTTTGACGCGGACGGGCAAAAGGCCGCGTGGACGCTGCTTGGCACCTGCGCGGGGCTGTGGCTGGCGCTGTGGGTTGATATGCGTCATACGCATTTTGAAACCCGCGCCGTATGGTGGGCTCAGGCCGCGAAGCTGGTGATTGGCCTGGCGCTGGTCATGGCCGTGCGCGTGGGCATGAAGTCCGTGCTCGCCGCCCTTTTTGGCGGCGCGCTGTTCACCCACGGCGTGCGCTACTTCCTGATGGCCGTCGTGGGCGGCGTATTGTGGCCCATGACCTTCCGCTTCTGGGCCAGGCTTGGACAAAAGGAAGCCTGAAGCCCTTTACAATCCCGCTTTCAGGCTATATAATGCTTGCAAGGCGCGCCGCCATCCCTGTGAGGCGGACGCGGCCTTGTCCCATACTCTTTCCCTTTCCAGGTATCGTCGGGTATCCCCAAAGAACTCGAACGGAGGAACGAAACTATGACAACCAAAAACGTATCCCGGAAGAATCAAAGCATTGCTGTGCGCAAAATGGTTACGGCCGCCATGCTGGGCGCGGTTACCGCCGTGCTCACCTTCACCCCCATCGGCATGATTCCCCTGCCCCCGCCGCTGCTTCACGCCACCACGGTGCATGTGCCCGTGATTCTGGCCGCGCTGGTGGAGGGCCCGCTGGTAGGGCTGTTTGTAGGGCTGGTGTTTGGCGTTTGCAGCTTCATCAATTCCTGGAGCTCCGGCGCGGTGGGGCTTACGCTGTTTTTCCGCAATCCGCTCATCAGCGTTGTGCCGCGCCTGATCGTGCCGCTGGTTGCGCTGGGCGTGTACGCGCTTTGGAAAAAGCTTGCGCGCCCCGGCGCCGTAAGCGATAAGCTGGGCGCGGCGGTGGCCTCGGTATTTGGCTCTCTCACCAATACGGTGCTGTGCCTGGGCACGCTGCTTTTGATCTATGGGGCCGATCTCACCGCCATGCTCAACGAAATGGTTTCCGCCGGCGGTCTGGAGGCCTCCTATATGAACAACGCGGGTACGTGGCTGGTAGTGGCCGTAGGCCTTCCCAACGGCATTGGCGAGGCAATCGTGGCGGCGGTTATCGTGCCGGTGGTGAAGGTGGCGGTAGAGGCCGTAACGCGCCGCGCCCGTCGCGGCTGATTTCAAAAGCCCAGCAAAGGAAGTGGTACCATGATTTTTACCATGGACGTTGGCAATACCAACATCAAAACGGCGCTGTTTGACGGCACGGAGATGAAGCAGTATTGGCGCATTTCGACCAATCCCACCTATACCTCCGATGAATACGGCCTCATTTTGACGGGTCTGTTCGGTCATGCCGGGCTTTCCATGCGCGTGGTGGAGGGCATTGTGATGTCCAGTGTGGTGCCCACGGTCAATTTTACGCTGGAGCACATGTGCAAAAACTATTTCGGCAAAACGCCCATGATCGTGGCCCCGGGCATCAAAACGGGCATCAATCTCAAGTATGAAAACCCGCGCGAGCTGGGCAGCGACCGTATTGCCAACGCCGTTGCGGCGCAGGCTGAATACGGCGGGCCATGCGTCTTTATCGATTTTGGCACCGCCACCACCTTTGGCGCGATTGATGGCCAGGGCGCGTTCGCGGGCGGGTGTATCTGCCCGGGCCTCAAGCTTACCAGCGAGGCCCTTGTAAGCGGCACGGCCAAGCTGCCCCGCTTTGAGCTGGTGCGTCCGGAGCATGTTATCAGCCGCACCACGGTCACCAATCTTCAGGCGGGCGTGATTTACGGCTACATCGGCCAGGTGGACTACCTGGTGCAGCGCTTCCGTAAGGAGCTTGGCGCGCCGGACGCGCTGGTGGTGGCCACCGGCGGCATGGCTCGCCTCGTAGCTGAGGAGGCCGGTATCATTGACAAGCTGGACGGCATTTTAACCCTCAAGGGCCTGCGCCTGATCTATGAGCGCAACCGTTGACGCGCTTACAGAAAGGATGAAACACATGGAGAAAACAGTCAAAATCGGCTTTCTGGGCTGCGGCAACGTGGGCGGCGGCGTTTGGCGGCTTTTGAGCGGCTTTTCCAGGGAAATCGCCCACCGTACGGGGCTTCGTTTTGACGTGAGGCGGGTGCTGGTGCGCAGCCTGGACAAGCATCGCGATCTTCCCGCCGGTGTGCTCACCACTCGCGTGGAGGACGTAATTGACGATCCCGAAATCTCCATCGTGCTGGAATTCCTGGGCGGCGAGGAACCGGCGCACCAGTATATCACCGCCGCGCTGGAACGCGGCAAAACGGTGGTAACGGCCAACAAGGTCGCCTTTGCCCTGCACTGGCACGAGCTGCAAAAGGCCGCCAAGGCAAGCGGCGCGGGCCTGTATTACGAGGCTGCCGTTTGCGGCGCCATCCCCATCATCCATACGCTGGAGGAAAGCCTGCAGGCCAACCGCATCCATTACATCTACGGCATCGTCAACGGCACCACCAACTATATCCTTACCCGCATGAGCAAGGAGGGCGCGGAATACGCCGATGTGCTCAAAGACGCGCAGCGCCTTGGCCTGGCCGAGCCCGACCCCAGCAGCGATGTGGAGGGCCTGGACGCCGCCTACAAGCTAAGCATTCTGGCCAGCCTGGCCTTCCATGGCCGCGTTCCCTTCGAAAACGTCTATGTGGAGGGCATTACTCAGGTGCAGGCCGAAGACATCCGCTGCGGACAGGAGCTTGGCTATACGCTCAAGCTGCTGGCCATCGCCAAGCGCGACGGCCTCAAGGTGGAAACGCGCGTGCACCCCACCTTCATTAAAAACGATCATCCCCTGGCCAATATCTCCGGCGCTTTCAACGCCGTGTTTCTAAACGGGCACGCCTGCGGCGATATGATGTTCATGGGCCGGGGCGCGGGCGATTTGCCCACCGCAAGCGCCATCGTAAGCGACCTTGTGCGCGCCGCCTCCGCCCAGAAGCATCTGTACCCCACCTTTGAAAACGAGCTTAACCCCACCGTGGCCCTGCAAAACAACACCGACTGGCGCTGCGCCTTCTACAGCCGCATGCTGGCGCAGGACCGTCCCGGCGTGCTTAGCCGCATCGCCCAAACCTTCGCCGATCACGGCGTAAGCATCGCCGCCATGCAGCAAAAGGGCGCGCGCGCGGGCGGGCACGTAACGCTGGTGTTTATCACCCATGAGGCCAGCGAGCAGGCCATGCAGCAGGCCATTCTGGAAATAACGCCCGATGTGGCTACCGTGGAAAGCCTGCTGCGCGTGGAGGACTGAGAAACCACAAAGGAGGATTTGCCCATGCGTTTCATCTCATGGAATGTAAACGGCCTGCGCGCCTGCCTCACCAAGGGCTTTGGCGACTATTTTGCCCAAAGCGGCGCGGATATGTTTTGCTTGCAGGAAACCAAGATGCAGCCCGGCCAGGCGGACTTTGCGCCCGAGGGCTACGAGCAGTACTGGAACAGCGCCGAAAAAAAGGGCTATTCAGGCACGGCTATCTTCACAAAGCACACGCCCTTGAGCGTAAGCTACGGCATTGGCATAGACGAGCACGATCACGAGGGCCGTGTCATCACGCTGGAATACAGCCGCTTCTACCTGGTAACGGTATACACGCCCAACAGCCAGCGGGAGCTTACCCGCCTGGCCTACCGCATGACCTGGGAGGACGCCTTTGCCGCTTACCTGTGCGCGCTGGATCAAAAAAAGCCGGTGGTGGTATGCGGCGATATGAACGTGGCCCACAAGGAAATTGACCTGAAAAACCCGAAAACGAACACGCAGAACGCCGGTTTTACCCGCGAGGAACGCGACAAGATGACCGCCCTGCTTGAGCATGGGTTTGTGGATACCTTCCGCCTGCTGCACCCGGACGAAACGGATCGTTACAGCTGGTGGAGCTACATGATGCGCTCAAGAGAGCGCAACATCGGATGGCGTATCGACTATTTCCTGGTCAGCAGCCGCATTGCGCCCAACGTTCGCGTGGCCGATATTGACGACCAGATTCCGGGCAGCGATCACTGCCCCGTGATTCTGGAGCTGGAAGGGATGGACGAGGCATGAGGATTTTGTTTGCGTCGGATTTGCACGGCAGCGCTTCCGCCGCCGAAGGGGTGCTTGCCCGCGTGGAAGCCGAGCGGGCGGATCGCCTGTTTTTGCTGGGAGATTTGCTCTATCATGGCCCGCGCAACGACCTGCCCGACCGCTACGCGCCCAGGGAGGTCATCGAGCTTCTCAACCATAGCCCCATCGTTCCGCTGTGCGTGCGCGGCAACTGCGACGCGGAGGTAGATCAGATGGTGCTCTCCTTCCCCATATTGGCGGATTACGCGCTGCTGCCGCTTGAAAACGGGCGCTGCGCCTTTGTGACGCACGGGCACCTGTTCAACACGGAATGTCCGCCGCCGCACCGCCCCGGCGATGTGCTCATACATGGCCACGCCCACGTGCACTGCGCCGTTCCCCAGGGGGACTACACCTACCTCAACCCCGGCTCCGCGGCCCTTCCCAAGGAGGGCCAGCCCAAAAGCTACATGGTATACGAGAACGGCGTATTTACCGTAAAGGCCCTGGAAACGGGAGAGGAGCTGCTGGTTTGGCGGCTGTAGAAACGCCGCTTTGGATGTGAATATGGCGTGAACTTCTCAAAAAGCACTTGCTGTCACGCGGTTCATCGGTTATAATGTTGAAAGCGCCATTATACAGATTAAAATGATTGGAGAGAATGACCATGCGCAAGCGTGTTATCCTGGTATTCCTGCTGGTAATCGCCCTGGTTGCCACCAGTAGCTGTTCCCTGATTGTGAAGGATGAAGAGGTGGACAAGCAGACCACGATCATTGAGGTGGCCGGCAAAACCATCACCAAGGGCGAGGTAAACGAGCAGACCGAGGCCATGCTGGACTATCAGGAGTATATGTACTACCTCTACGGCATGAGCTTTGACCGCACCAGCGATTCCAGCGTTTCCTCCGCGCGTTCCAGTGCCATCGAAAACCTGATTCAGGACGCTGTTCTTTCTAAAAAGACGGCGGAGATGGGCATGGACGAGCTGACCGCGGACGAGCTCAGCGAGGTTGAGCAGAGCGTGGAAAGCACCTGGGAGAGCTATACCGGCAGCGTCAAGAGCACCTACTTTGCCGATACCGAGCTCACCGGCGAGGATCTGGACAAGGCCATCGAGGACAAGCTGGTTGAGCTTGGCTACCCCGCCAAGGCGGAGCTGCTTGATTCCCAGAAGATCACGAAGGCCCGTGAAAAGCTGCGCGCCGACGTTATCAAGGACGTGGCCGTAACGCAGGAGGAGCTGGAAAGCGCGTACAGCACCCGTGTAGGCGAGGCCATGACCAATTATGGCAACAATCCCTCCACCTATGGCACGGACGTGCAAAACGGCTCCACCGTGTACTATGTGCCCGCCGGATACCGCTTTGTGAAGAACATCCTTATCAAGTTTACCGATGAGGACAATACCGCCATCAACGATCTGCAGAGCCAGATCACTTCCAAGAACAGCGAACTGTCCACCGCGGAAAGCTCCCTGAGCGATCTTGGCGAGGACACCTCCGCTGACGACGAGTCCGCCGCCCAGAACCGCGCCGCCCTCACCGAAACCAAGGATCGCCTGACCGGCGAAATCGCCGAGCTGCAAACCAAGCTGGACGCCGCCAAGGAAGCCGCCTACGCCGCTATTCAGCCCACCGTGGACGAGGTGTTGGCCAAGCTTGCCGAGGGCGAGGATTTTGACGCTTTGATGGAGCAGTACGGTCAGGATACCGGCATGCAGTCCTCCCCCGCCAAGGAGAACGGCTATCCCGTAAGCGCGGACAGCACCAACTGGGTAAGCGAGTTCCGCGACGCGGCCATGGCGCTTGAGAAGGTGGGCGACGTAAGCGCGGCGGTGCGCAGCAGCTACGGCATCCACATCCTCAAGTATGTGAGCGACGCTGTCGAGGGCGAGGTTGGCCTGGACAACGTGAAGGACGCTTTGGAAAGCGAGCTGCTTGCCAACAAGCAGGAGGAAGCCTACACCGCCGCTGTTGATCAGTGGGTGTCCGAAGCGAACGCCAAAGTATACGAGGATCGCATGAACTGATTGGAATAAGCCGAGCGCCAGTCCCTTTGGGCTGGCGCGTTTTTTGTTGAAAACGCAATGGCGTAAGGCCTTTGGGGCTCCGCCCCAAACCCCGGCAAGGCATGATGCCGCTGTTCCCCGTTTTTTATCACATCTTAAACGGTAGGTCCGAAGGTGGCGGTCTTGTGTGTTTAGGAGAATCAAACCACCCAAAAGCTCTCGAACAATCTATTTAAATTAACAAATTGGAATTTGGCGAGGTATATGACATGAAGCAAAAAATCCTTTTTGGTTTTACTATTGTCTGTTATGCGATAATACTGTTTGCGCTTGTCTTTCTAAAAGATAATATTAGAGCATTAAATCTAATCCCTTTCGGTTTCATTAAAGATTATATTGTAGATAAACAGCCACTGGGAATGGCCAATATCATTGGTAATATATTGATGTTTATTCCAATGGGTATTTTCTTGTCCATGATAGGGCAACGGTATGATAAAGTATTGATTTTTCTTATAGGTAGTTCTGCTTGCATCGAGGTTCTTCAATACGTGCTGTTCAGAGGTGTGTCCGACATTGATGACATTATTTTGAATTGTGTCGGTGGACTAATTGGTATCGGTTGCTATAAAATATCGAAAACATGGGGGAATAAATCCGACACAATAATGTTGGTACTGGTATTGTGTGCCTTGATTTTTATTATCGCTTTATATTTATGCTTGCACTTTGGCGTACTCGGATTCAGAATCCGCATTTTTTGAGCAATCGACTAATTCCAGTGTTAAGGGATGGCAAGAAAAAAATTGATTGTCCGTTGACTCTCCCCTTAGAGGATACTGTAGAATAGTTATGGAGGGGACGAAGATGCTGAAAATCGGTATTTTCTCAAAGTTGTCGCTGCTTACAGTGAAAGCCTTGCGATTCTACGAAAAGGAAGGTCTGTTGATTCCCGCGTACATTGACGAATGGACCGGGTATCGTTTTTATGATACAAGCCAGCTTGCGCAGGCGGCTAAAATCAAGGCGTACAGACAGATTGACCTTTCCGTGGAGGAAATTAAAGCGATCCTTGCGGGTGCACAGGTAAGGGATATATTGAAACTAAAGGCAGACAGTCTAAAAAAGCAGCGGGCTGATATTGGCATCCGTCTTTCCATCATCAATTATCTTATGGAGGACAAACAAATGAACTATCAGGCAGTTATCAAGAAAATCCCGGAAACCATCGTTTACTATGAGGAAAGACGGCTGGACAGCTACTCGGACTTGATGACGTTTGTTCCCGAATCAAGGGCTGAATACAAACGGCTGAATCCAGACCTCAAATGGGCGGAGCCGCCGTATGAGTTTTGTGAATATCTTGACGGCGAATACAGGCATAAGGATATTTTCGTTCGCCACTCGGAAGCCGTAACGAAATTTGGAAAGGAGAATGAAAGAATTCAGTTTTGCAAAATTCCTGCCACAAAAGTAATCAGTATCTATCACAAAGGAGCTTATGACAATCTTGGCGAGGCATATGCATACATCATGAAGTATGCGGAGGCCAATGCCTATAAAATTGCCGGGCTTGCAAGGGAATCTTACATCAACGGAATTTGGAATAAGGAATCGGTAGACGAATGGCTGACAGAGATTCAACTGCCGATAGAAGGCTAAAGCACAGCTTCCAGTTTGACTTTTGAAGTTGCAAGCAAGGAAACTGTGATGAGAGTTTTCCAAGGTAATAAAAAGGCGTAGCACCCTTTCGGTGTTACGCCCTTTTGCTGATAGAAGGCTTCCGCCCCGCACGTTTCTGCCTTGCCTATGTATGTCACAGCAGCTTTGCCATGTAGTATTCATCCACATAGCCGCCGTTTACAAGCATACTTCTTTTCCTGAGTCCCTCCGTTTCAAAGCCGCATTTCCGGTATAGGTGCAGGGCCGCTTCATTGCCGCACTCAACGGTCAGCTCCAGGCGCGTCACTCCGGCCTTCCGCGCCCACTCCTCCGCGCGGGCAAAAAGCTGCGTTCCAATCCCCTTCCCGCTGGCTCTTTGCAATACGCCCACAACGATATAGGCCGTATGCGCGTTGCGCTGAAGCGCGCCCCGCTCCGCCCAAAGATATCCGACGGTTTCCCCGTCCATTCCCGCCGTGAGCAAACAATCGCCCCTGGAAACCGCGCTTTGAATGCGCGCCCGCAATGTCACCGGCGTGGAGGTTGCCTCGCGCTCGCCCGGCTCATACATCATAAAGGACGTTTCCTTGTCGAGCGCGCACATCAACCGCCAAAGCGCCTGCGCATCCTCTGAGCCAAAGTTCCGATACTCCATTTTTTCAACGCCTCCCCCGCTTCACAGCTCTACCGTTTCCCAAAGCGCGTCATGCGTTCCCAGCATTTCAACGCTTTGAAAGCCCGCCCCGCGTATCAGCGCGAGCGCCTGCTCAAAGGCGAAATCCAGGTATCGCGCGTCGTGACAGTCGGATGTGACCGTCACCCGTCCGCCCATTTCACGCCAGGCGCACAAAAGCGCCCGCGTGGGATAGGGCGTGGGCAGGTAGCCGCGCGCCATCCCGCCCGTGTTCACCTCCAATACCGCGCCGGACGCGAAAGCGCGTTCCAGCGCGTGGAGCGCAATCCTTTGATATGCCGGATCCGCCTCGTCAAACAGGCGCGCCCGGGCGGCATGCTTACGCACCAAATCAAAGTGGCCGATAATCGCCGGACGGTCGCGCAGGAGCGCGCCGGTTTCCAGCTCATAATACCCCCGCGTCATTGCCAGGCCGTCGCCATGAAACGCCTCGTCCACATACAGGCGCAGCCTGTCCGCATCCCCATCAACGGCGACGGGTTCTCCATGAAAATCCAGCGTCGCATAGTGTGTGGAGCCAATCACATAATCAAACCCGGCCACGGCCTCGCGGCACGCCTCCCTGGCCATGCCGTCCAGTTCAAGCCCGGCCCACAGGCGCGGCTCGCCGGGCTTACGCGCCTGCTGCAAGGCCCGTATCTCACGCAGATAGGCCGTTTGGCCCTCCTTCGTCATGGCGTAGCGTTCATCAAAGCCCTGCCAGGCATGTTCGGAAAATCCCAGGCTTTGAAACCCCCGCGCCTGCGCCGCGCGCATCATTTCAGGCAGGGTATTGCGGCCGTCGCAATAGGCGCTATGGGTATGCGCGTTGCTCAAAAATCTCATTTCACACGCTCCCGGCTGGCAAGCTCCGCGCTTTCAATCGCAGCCAGGAACGCCTGCACGGCGGTATCGATCAGCGCGTCGTCGTACTCATATTCGGGCGTATGCAGCGCGGCATGCTCCTCGCCCGCGCCTATGCCAAAAAACACACCCGGCCTGCTTCTCAAATACCAGCCAAAATCCTCGCTCCAGCGCATGGGCTTTTCCAGCCGCTCCACACGGAGGCCTGCGGCGGCTGCGCTGGCGCAGAACCGCTTCACATCCGCCTCATGGCAGCGCGTATCCGGGAATACGTCATCCTCGGCGGTTTCCAGCCCAAGCCCCTGCTCCCGGCAAAGCTCCCGCGCGCGGTTCACAATGCGCTCCTGTAGCGCGTCCAAGGCTTCCAGCCGTTCCGCCCGCAGGGTGAGCGCCAGCTCGCCGTCGCCTGCCGATACGCCAAAGGCGCGCTCCCCCACGCGCATATGCACAAGGGTGCACAATACCAGTTCGCCTTGCGCGGGGCCAGTCAGCGCTTTCAGCTCCGTCACAAGCACGGCCATTGCATAGGCCGGGTTCAGCCCTGTTTCGGGGTAAGCGGCATGGCACTGCCTGCCGGTAAAGCGCAGCGTCAGCCCTTTGGAGGCGCAGGCGAACGTACCGCCCCGCACCATCACCGTTCCCTTGGCAAAGCCCGGCAGGTTGTGCATGCCATACACCGCGTCAATGCGCTCTCTTTCAAACAGCGCCAGGCATTCGCGCGCACCCGCTCCCGTTTCCTCCGCAGGCTGGAACAAAAAGAACAGGTTCTTTCCAAAGGTTCGCCCCTCGCACGCCAGCGCAAGCGCCGCCAGATTGGCGCAGTGGCCGTCGTGTCCGCAGCCATGAAACGCCGCGCCGTTCGGCCCGCTTACCGCGTCCATATCGGCGCGCAGCATAACGCCGGGCAGGCCGTCCCCCTCTCGATGGGCGGCATACAGCCACGTGCCCATGTCCCTTACCTCAAGCGTTGTATGACTTTTCAAAAAGGCAATCAGCATAGCCCGCGTTTGGCGTTCCGCGCCTGAGCGCTCGGGAATCTCATGCAGCCGCTTGCGCAGGGCAATCGCCAGATCGTTCATCGCAGTTCAGCTCCTTCGCAACCATCATACGCCATTTGCGCATAAATAGCAATCCGCCTTGCATACAAAAACCCCGCCGCGGCAAGCCGCGACGGGGCACTCTTTAGGCTGCTTCAACGGCCATCCGCTTTAGGCCTCCGGCTCCATCAAACCCAAATCGCCGTCCTTGCGCAAATACAGCACGTTGGTACGGTCAGTTTCTACGTTCACAAACACGAAGAAGCTATGGCCCAACAGCTCCATTTGCAGGGCCGCATCCTCCACGCTCATGGGCCTTACGGGGAAGGTCTTGTGGCGCACAATCTTTGGGGATTCCGTGTCCGCCTCCGCCGCCTCGGCGGTATCGGCGTCGTACTCCAGCTCGTTGGGGCTGAAGGCGTCCTCGCGCAGGCGCTTGCCCAGCTTGGTACGGTGCTTGTGAATCTGCCTTTCCAGCTTGGCCAGGGCCTGGTCGATGCATACGTAAAGATTCTCATCGCTGCTGGTTTCGGCGCGCAGTACCACGCCCTCAAAGGGCACGGTGATTTCA
Source organism: Clostridiales bacterium (assembly GCA_022769795.1). Taxonomy (GTDB): domain Bacteria; phylum Bacillota; class Clostridia; order Christensenellales; family Aristaeellaceae; genus Limiplasma. The sequence goes on along the minus strand of JALEIQ010000194.1, from coordinate 6,123 downwards.
CAGGTGCGGCGATTATTCTTTTCACGGGTCAGGCGCACAAAAATCTCCGCATTGGGGTTCAAATAGCGCTCCATCTTGGAGGTTTTCTTCATAACGCGCTCGGTGATGCCGGTGGTCACATTCATGTTTTTTGCAGTAATGGTCGTTTTCATAGCGGTACTCCTTTATTGTTCAGTTCAGCCTCTTAGGCGAATATGAAAAAGCTGATGCGTGTGCCAATGGTACCACGCTCCTTTCTATTTCAATGGGCAGGGAACGCCCGCCCCGCCGTTTGCTATACATGCTCACTTTTGAATGTATATAGCATATTCGACGCAGGCAAAGCGGATTCCTTCCCGTCAGATATGAACAAAGCGTAAAAGGAGAGGCAGAAAGAGAATGCGCCAGCCCGTTTGGACTGGCGCCGCGCAATCGGTTCATTTAAGGCTGCCGCTAGTTATGCCTTCAATATAGTACTTTTGGCAGGGCAAGAACAGCGCCAGCGGAATAGCGGCGGATAGCATGGAGGCCGCGTACATGGCCGCCCACTCGGTAGCCTCCTCGGTCTTAAAATCTCCCAGGCGGGTCTGAATCAGGCGTATTTCTTTGCTTTGCGCCACAAGAAGGGGCCACAGGTACGCGTTCCATTGCGAAATGAACAGAACCAGCGCCGCCGTTACAAACACCGAGCCTGAAATGGGCAGAATGATGCGGAAAAACAAATGCCGCCATTTGGCCCCGTCAATCACGCCCGCCTCCAGAATGTCGCGGGGAATGTCCTTAAAAAACTGCACAAACAGGAACAGCACCAGCCCGTTAGCCACGCTGGGGATATAGATGCCCTCTAGGGTATTGATCATTTTCAGCCCCAAAGCCACCTTATACAGCGGCAGGGCGATGGATTCAAAGGGAATCATAAAGGTAACAACGATAATGGAAAAGATCAGGTTCTTTCCTTTGAAGTCGAACATGGCAAAGGCCACAGCCGCGATGCTGTTCACCAGGCAGCCCAGAATAACAGTCATCAAGCATACCATAAGCGAATTGACGATGGGCTGCATGAAGCCGTAATCCCGGAACAGCCGCACATAGGCGTCCGTGGTAAACTGAACCGGCACAAAGGTATGGAAGGTCGTGGGAGCCATATAAGCGTACAGCTCGTCATCCGTGCGGAAGGAGGCCGATACCGCCCACAGGATCGGAAACAGCATGAAGAACGCCACAACAATCAACGCCGCGTATAGCAGCACGCGCACAAGCCTGCGGTGTTTCATGCGCGCTTCACCTCCTTTTTATCGCGGTCGCGCATCAGGTAAAATTGCAGCGCGCATACCGCCGCCACCAGCACCAGCAGCACCGTGACGATGGCCGCGGAGCGCTCCTGCTTGCCATACTTGAAAGCGGATTTATACGCCTCAAACATCAGCGTATTGGTGGAACCCATCGGCCCGCCGTTGGTGATGATCTTCATGGGCGTAAACAGCAGCAGGTTGGAAGTGGTGTTGGCCACCATTACAAAGAGCATTACATTTTTCAAAAGCGGAAGTGTGATAGACCACAGCGTGCGCATATATCCCGCGCCGTCAATCTGGGCGCTTTCATACACCTGCCGGTCAATGCCCTTCAGCCCGGCCAGGAAAAACACCATCCAATAGCCGCAGCCCACCCAGGTCGCCTCCACAACCACGCACCAAAGCGCCTGATTGCGGTCGCCCCAGAAGCCCTGGCTGGCTATGCCCATAGTATTCAAAATGCTGTTGACCAAGCCGTTGTTCTGCGAAAGCAGCAGGCTCCAAATCACGCACGCCACAGCGGAGGAAACCGTAAACGGCAGAAAGAACAGCGTGCGAAACACGCCCACAAGCTTTAGCCTGTTGTTTACCAGCAGCGCCAGCGCCAGTGAAAGCACCAGCTGCACCGGAATAATTACGATATTCAGCTTCAGCGTAACCAGCATGGATTTCCAAAATACGCTGTCGCGCGCAAGCTTTTGGTATACCGCCAAAGAAAAGGCCCCGTTGTCCTGAAAGCTTTCGCATACCGTAGAAATGAGCGGATAGACGCGAAAGATGAGCAGAAGCGCGCACGCGCCGGATATCATTGCATAAGGCATAGCCTTATGAACCTTCATGCGAAAGCCCCCTTCTTTCTGCAAGGGCCCCGCATGCCCCCAAAGGAGCGTGCGGGGCCCATTTGCTTGGAAAACCGCGCGTTACTGCAAATAGATCGCGTAGGTTTCAATCGCAGTCTGGATAGCCTCGTCAATGTTCGCGCCGGAGGCCACGTTCTCCCAGTACTCGTTCATCACGGTTTCATACACGGAGTAGTGCTGCGTGAGGGGACGGGGCTTGGCCACATTGGACGCCTCGTACATGGCGATCTTCTTGCCATACTCGGTGTTCTCGTCCGCCAGGGCGGCCTGCACGTCGCTTTCAACGGCGGAGAAAGCGTTGAAGCCGTTCACCCACATATCGTGGCCCTCACCGCTGCACAGATAGTTCAGGAAGTCGAACGCCTCGTTGGGATGCTGAGAGAAAGCGGAGATGCCCATGCACCAGCTTCCGGTGGGCGCGGCCGCAATCTGCTGCTCGGCAAAAACGGGATTATACGTCATGCACAGCTCGTAATCCTCCACGGCGCGGAACTTGCTCCAGCCGGAGTAGCTGTTGAGCAGGAACAGAATCTTGCCGGAGCGGAACAGGTTGGCGGTGTCCTCAAACTTGATGCCGCGGGTCATGACGCCCTCGTCCAACAGCTTCTGGTAGTACTCGGCAGCCTTGCGCCAGGGCTCGCTGTCAATGGTGCCCTCCAGGGTGGTGTCATCCGCCAGGGCAACGCCGCCCAGGGAGGTGGGAAGCTGCAGCATGGCATAAATTTTGTTTACCTGACCAAACATCAGGCCGCAGATGCCCTCGGTGCCGTTAGGATCCAGCACGCTCAGCGCCTGCTTGCAAATGTCCTCGATCTCCTCAAAGGTAAGGCGGTTATCGGGCGTGATTTCCCGCAGGGTGATGCCGGCTTTGTCCAAAAGGGTTTTGTTATAATAGAAGCAGGAAACACCGGCCTGAAGCGGCAGGCAGGTAAGCTTGCCGTTATAGGTGCAGCCCTCAATAGCGGGGCCCTGATACACAGAGGTATCCAGCTTGTCCGCATAAGCGTCCAAAGGCAGGGTATAGCCCTTCTCGGCATATTCGCCCACCTTGGGGCTGTCCACGGCGATGATGTCATAATCCGTGGAACCGCTGCCCAGCGCGATTTCGATATTCTCGAAATACGGCTCGGTAGCATAATACTCAATAGCGACCTGCGTATCCGGATGCGAGGCGTTATAGGCCTCCACGATGGGATCCAGGCCCGCTTCCCAGTAGTTGGCGCCGCTGGTAACGAAGCGCAGCGTCAGCGGAGCCTCCGCCAGCGCGCACGGCACGGTTCCGGCCAGAAGCACAGCCGCCAGGCAAACGCTCAGTCCTTTGAGGAAACGCTTTGTTTTCATTTCAGATTTCCCTCCATCTTGATTATTTAAGCACGAGGTTTGTCCTCGTTCTTTTTGGGAAAGGAAGCCAGCCGTTCAAACAGGATATTGAGAACGGCGTCTCGATCCACATCGTAGACATAGCGCATCAAATGCCTGCGGTGATCCACATTGTAGGAAAAATCGTAGCTAATCAGAGGCATATGCTCGATGCGGTCACGCATATACTCATCGCCGTCCAAAAGCCAGGCCAGCGCCGCCACGTCAAAAAGCGGCCTGCTCCATACCTTGCGCTGGGTAAAGTAGCGCGCTTCCCGCTCCGTTTTGGCAATCATATAATCGCAGAAAACGTTGCGCCCCCCAAGCCAATAAGAAAGCTCCGGCCCGGTGGTCAGCAGCTTGTCAATCACGCCGCGCCCCGGCTGCAACACCATGGGTACGCCGCTGCCCATCACCACGCGGGTTGCGGCAATATCCTGCCCGGCGTTGAAGGATCGGCAATCCGGCCAGTCCAGAGCCACGCCGCCGTGCCAAACCACTACGATGTGCTCTATGATTTCCGGCTTCAGCAAAATGGCGGACGCGATGTTGGTAAGCGCCGCGATTGCGACCACATACAGCGGCTTGTCGCACGGGCGCTGCATGGCGCGGCGAATCAGGTCGCGCACCGCGTCGCTTTCCACAGGCGTGTGTTCGTCCTGCAAAAAGCGGTCGCTGCCGCGGAAGGTTCGTTTTTCATATTGCCGCCTATCAAGCATATCCAGTACATGCAGAATTTCCTCATAGCTGCGCTGCATCCCCAGCGCGGGCGTATCCGCGTGATGGTTTTGAAAGGGGGCTGCATAAATCGCCTGTAGGTCGAACTTATCCTCCATGGCCAAAGCGAAGGCCAGGGCAAACTGGTCGTCTATCTCGTTATAGGTATCGGTATCCATTACAATAGGAACCATTCCCTTGGGTTTTTCCAATTTATTAAGCAGCTCGCCGTATTCCATACCGCACCTTCCGTCATTTGCATAATCATTGATTGGACTATACTATATCCCGAATTGCGCTGTCAATGGGTTTAGCGCCCGCAAGGCAATGTTCGTTGAAAGCCGAAATATTTTATTGTAAATTCGGTAATTTTATGATATCCTGTTATACAGTCAGAAGGGAGGCGGCTTTATGTCAAACAAGGTTGCCCAAAGGCACGACCGCATTTTGGACGCGCTGGCATACCGCAGCGTATCCTCCGTAAACGCATTGGCCAAGGAGATGGATGTTTCCGTTGAAACCATCCGCAAGGATCTTATGGTTTTAATGCAAAAGGATCTGGTAATCCGCATCCACGGCGGGGTGGGGCTGGCCAATGAAAAGGCGGGCCGCAAGCCGCGCGATGTGCGCAAGATTGAAAATATCGAGCTGAAACGCGCGATTGCTCAAAAGGCCGTGCAGCTTGTTAAGCCCGATGCAACCATCATCATCGAAAACAGCACCACCACCTGCGAGATGGCCCAGGCGCTGCTCAACGCGCCGGAGCTGCTATCCACGCTTACAATCATTACCAATTCGTTTCCCATCTGCATGCTGTATGAGTTTGGGGCCCTGTGCAAAAGGCTGTTTTTCCTGGGCGGGCTGTGCAGCCATACGGAGCAATCCACCTGCGGGCATTACGCATCCAAGATGATGAAGTCCTTTCACGCGCAGCAAAGCTTCATCAGCGGCGCGGGAATCAGCAATTCCCTGAGCCTGATGGGATATTTGGAGGATGACGTGGTGTTCCAAACCCAGGCCATTGAGTGCGCCGATGAGCCCGTGTTGCTGGTGGACAGCACCAAGTTTCAAACCGACGCTTGGCTCACGGTATCGCCTCTTTCCGCCTTTACGCACATCGTAACGGACCTCAACCGCGAGCATCCCATTGCCAAAAGGATGCTTCACTCGCAATTTCCCATCGTATTTTCTTAAAATCCGAATTTTTATTCTAATTTCTTCATTTTTGTTCGTAAAATCTATTGCCATTCCCTAGGAAATGTTGTATACTCAGTCCGCCATTTCTTCAAAGAGGTGATTCATTTGGAATTCTTGGCAAACCTGGGCCCCTTTGTACTGGCGGTCATCGCCGTCATCATCAACGGCGTTCCGCAGCTCCTCTACGCGCAGGCGCGCGGCTTCGCGTTGAAGCCCGCTGGCTTTGCGTATCTGGTGGGCGCGTTTGGCAACCTGCTCACCGGCTCCGTCACCCCCATCTCCAGCCAGGCTGAAACCATCACCGTTGCCAGCGTAAAGAAAAACCTGCGCAACAACGTGAGCTCCATCCTGCTGGCCGCCCTGCTCATGGTCATTCTGGGCCTGTTTGGCGGCGTTACCAAAATTGCCGACTTTGCCGGCCCGGCTGTGGTCGCCGGTATGATGAGCGGTGTGGGCCTGATCCTCGCGGGCGTATCCTGGGATATGTTCGGCCAGGAAAAGCGCACCACGCTGGTATCCATCGTGTCCGCCATCATCGCCTATGCTATCTTCCTTAACGATGGCAACAAGGTGGTATGGACCATCTTCATTTCCGTCGTCGTATCCACGGCGGACTTCCTGTTCCTGCAAAAGCGTCGCGTGGATCTGTCCACCCTGGTGGAGGACGGCCGCGACGCCATGGAAATGAGCTCCGAATGGCGCTTCTGGAAGAAGGAGTA
>JALEIQ010000340.1 GCA_022769795.1 Clostridiales bacterium | reverse complement strand
GTGATAGCTTACCGAAATCATGCCAAAAGCAAGATACGCGGTCTTTGCGTTAGGAACATAAATTTGCCAAATAATTCTTAGTGTAGACGCGCCATCTATAATGGCCGCTTCGGTAAGCGCATACGGAATGGACTTAAACTGTTGCCTAAGCAGGAAAAGGCCCATTGCGCTGCCCAGAAACGGCAGCATAATAGCAAGCTTTGTATCGATAAGGCCAAGCTGGGAAATCGTCAGATAATTGGGCACGATAAGCACATCATTGGGTATAATGATCTGCGCCATAATAATGCCCATCACAATTTTCTCACCCCAAAAATTTCCGCGCGCAAGCGCATAGCCACCCATTGTAATCATGAAAAACTGCAAACAAAATGTGCATACAACAATAACAATCGTATTGAGAAAATAGCGCGCTAACGGCACCATTTGAAATACGTCCACAAAGTTTTGCAAAGTAAATGGCGTCGTTGGAAAAATAGACATTTTTAGCGTTGGTTCCGTAAAGGCCGTACCCGTCATCCATGCAAATGGAATGATCCAGATCAGTGCAAAGAACAGGCACAAAATCGCCCAGAACTTTCCTTGAATTCTCATATATGCCATCTCCCGTTAATCTTCATAGTGAATTCGCTTGTCGAATTTTAGATATTGCGGCATTGTGATAAACATTAAAAGGATCAGCATAATATTGGTAAGGGCTGAGGCCTTTCCTTGCTGGAAGAACGTGTAAGCCGTCTGATAAATATAATACAGCAAGGTACTGCTTCCGTTGTTCGGTTTCCCCTGTGTGAGAATTACGATGTGGTCGACCAATTTAATGGAATTGGTGAGCTCAATAATTGAAACAAACAGGATTGTAGGCGCAAGCAAAGGAAGGGTAATGTGAATAACCGTTTTCCAGAAACCGGCGCCATCAATAATGGCCGCTTCAAAATAATCGGAAGATAGGTTCTGCAAACCGGCTAAAAAGAAAATCATCAAATAACCGGCTTCTTTCCAGTTATACATAAAGGCCAACGCGGGCAAAACCGTATCCTTTGAGGATAGCAGATCCCCTACTTTAATATGAAACAACGACATAACCGTTGTAGCCAGCATGCCGTTTTCGGGCATATAAATGTATTTCCAGATGCAGGAAACCGCGATCATTGGCATCATAACAGGATAAAAGAAGGCGGCCCGCGCAAAGCGCAGTCCTCTGAATTTCGCATTCAAAAGCATGGCCATAAAGAAACCCATCAGCATGCTTGGGATAACCGTTTGCAGGCAGAAGTACAGTGTGTTGCGCATGACCTTTTTGAATACTGAGGAGGTAAACAGGCTCTCATAATTCGCAAAGCCAACCCAGCTGGGCGTCATGCTGGTATAACCAAATTCGGTGAAGCCAAGGTAGAAGCTTTTAATGATTGGATAAATGGTAAATCCCACAATAAACAGCAGAGAAGGCGCCAACAATGCGTATGAAAACAAAGAGTGTTTCACGTACTTCCTGGTCGGACGCACCTGTAAGCGGCTTTGCATGACTTTACCCTCCCGATTGAGAATGTGTTCCAGGCATGAAAGCCACGCCTCAGGCCGTCGAAAAAGCTCGCTACGCGATCTTTTCCGCCGAAACAGGATTCACCTGCGCCTTCGGCGCGGCCGGTGAATCCTGCAAGGAAACCTTGCTACGCAAGGCTTCCGAACCCACCGCACATGTCGCTGGGTTCGGATTG
>JALEIQ010000176.1 GCA_022769795.1 Clostridiales bacterium | reverse complement strand
CAATCCGAACCCAGCGACATGTGCGGTGGGTTCGGAAGCCTTGCGTAGCAAGGTTTCCTTGCAGGATTCACCGGCCGCGCCGAAGGCGCAGGTGAATCCTGTTTCGGCGGAAAAGATCGCGTAGCGAGCTTTTTCGACGGCGTGAGGTACGGGGCGCCGCCCCGTACCCCCTTGACCTGCTTTCCCTTTTCTTTCTACTTTTGACAGAGGAGCAGCCTATGTATTTATGTGACCAGTGGCGCGATTATGAGGTGTTGGATACCGGCGACGGCGAAAAGCTGGAGCGCTGGGGCAGCATTCTTCTGCGCCGCCCGGATCCCCAGGTGATCTGGCCCAAGGTGCGCCCCGAGCTGTGGGAAGCCGCCCAGGCCGTATACCAGCGCAGCGAATCTGGCGGCGGGCATTGGGACTTTCGTCAAAAGCTGCCCGACCGCTGGACGGTAGGCCTGGGCATGCTCAAATTTTATGTGAAGCCCACCGGCTTTAAGCACACCGGCCTTTTTCCCGAGCAAGCCGCCAACTGGGCCTTCATGCAGGAGCGCATCCGTTCCGCGGGGGCCTGGGGCCGTCCGCCGCGTGTGCTCAACCTGTTTGCCTACACGGGCGGAGCCACGCTGGCCTGCGCCGCCGCGGGCGCGCATGTCACCCACGTGGACGCGGCCAAGGGCATGGTGCTGTGGGCGCGCGAAAACCGCGATTTGAGCGGCATTCCCGAGGAAAGCACGCGCTTCATCATTGAGGACGCAAAGGCTTTTGTGCGACGCGAACTGCGCCGGGGCAACAGCTACGACGCAATTCTCATGGATCCGCCCAGCTATGGCCGCGGCCCTAACGGCGAGGTGTGGAAGCTGGAAAACGAGCTGGACCCGCTGGTTGACCTCTGCGCACAGGCTTTAAGCGATACGCCCCTGTTCTTCCTGATTAACGGCTACACCACGGGCTTTAGCGCCTCGGTGCTGCTAAACATTGCCCAGCGCTGCCTGTGCGGCCGCTACGGCGGTAAGGCCGAGGCCGGCGAGCTATGCCTGAGCGTATCCACAGGCGGCGTGCTTCCCTGCGGAGCGACCGCCCGGTGGCTGCCCCATGCCTGAAATCATCTACGAGGACAATCATCTGCTGGTTGCCGTAAAGCCGCCCAACCTGCTTACCCAGGGCGACGCGACTGGCGACGATTGCCTGCTTGAACAGCTCAAGCGCTACGTTAAGCAAAAGTATCAAAAGCCGGGCGAGGTATATCTGGGCCTGGTTCACCGCATGGACAGGCCCGTGGGCGGGCTGGTCGCCTTTGCGCGCACCAGCAAGGCTGCCTCGCGCATGAGCGCCCAGCTTCGCGCTCATGCCATGGAGCGGGAGTATCTGGCCGTGGTTGAAGATGGCGCATCCCTGCCCGATAGCGGCACGCTGGAAAACTGGCTTCTTAAGGATGAGGCAGGCGGAGTGCGGGTAACAGACGCCGGTGCGCCGGGCGCGCAGCAGGCGCGCCTTCACTACCGCGTGCTTTCGCGAAACGGCGTCACCGCGCTGGCGCATATAAAGCTGGAAACGGGGCGAAAGCACCAAATCCGGGTACAGCTTATGCACAGCGGGCATTCCATCGTGTATGACATGCGTTACGGCCACGGGCAGCGCGGCCAGAACATAGCGCTTTGGGGCGCCGTGCTGCGCCTGACCCATCCCACCAAAAAGGAGCCCATGGTTTTTGTGAGCGCGCCGCGCGGCGGCGCCTATGCGCCCTATGCCGCCGTGATCGACGGCTTTCTAACCCAACAGCAGAAGGGAGTTACCCTGTGAGCACCCCTAACTTTTCTTTTGAGATTCTTAAAACCTGCAAGCAGAGCGGCGCGCGGCTGGGCCTGCTGCATACGCCGCATGGCGATATCCATACCCCCGTGTACATGCCCGTTGGCACCGCCGCCACCGTCAAAGCCATGACCCCGCGCGAGATGCTGGAAATCGGCACGGAAATCATGCTTTCCAATACCTATCACCTGCACCTGCGTCCCGGCGAGGATTTGATCCGCGAGGCGGGCGGCCTGCACAAGTTCATGAGTTGGCCCAAGCCCATCCTGACGGATAGCGGCGGCTTTCAGGTGTTTTCTCTGTCCGGCATCCGCAAAATTAAGGAGGAGGGCGTCGCCTTCCAAAGCCATCTGGACGGTAGCCGCCGTTTCATATCGCCCGAGGTGAGCATGGATATTCAGCACGCGCTGGGCTCGGATATCATGATGGCCTTTGACGTATGCTCTGCCTACCCCTGCGACCATGCTGCCGCCGAGGACGCCATGCACCGCACCCACCGCTGGGCCAAGCGCTGCCAGCAGCACCACACGGATGATACCCAGGTGCTTTTTGGCATCGTGCAGGGCGCATTCTATAAGGACTTGCGCATTGAAAGCGCCAAAGCCCTTACCGATATGGACTTTTTCGGCTACGGCATTGGCGGCCTGTCCGTTGGCGAGCCCAAGCCCATGATGTACGACCTGCTGGAAGCCCTCATGCCCCATATGAGCACGCAGAAGCCGCGCTACCTGATGGGCGTTGGCTCTCCCGACTGCCTGATTGAGGGCGTGCTGCGCGGCGTTGACATGTTCGACTGCGTATTGGCCACCCGCATTGCGCGCAACG
>JALEIQ010000169.1 GCA_022769795.1 Clostridiales bacterium | reverse complement strand
GTTCTTTTCCACATAGAAAACCACTTCGCTCTGGTTCACGCTGCCGTCCGCGTTTTGCTGCACCCATACGGGCTCGGTGCTGATAAGCGTATACCCCGCCGGTACAACCGACGCGTCCGGCATGACGCTCAACCCGTTCATGTCCACGCTCACGCTGGTGCTATATACGTCGAAGCCCTCCCGCTCGCAGTAGTACCGCACGGGCACGCTCACAGGGTCGGGAACCGGCGGCGCGTTCTTTTCCACATAGAAAACCACTTCGCTCTGGTTCACGCTGCCGTCCGCGTTCTGCTGCACCCATACGCTCTGGTTATTTGCGGCAAGCGTATACCCTTCCGGCACGTATCCCGCGTCCGGCGCAATCTCCTTGCCGTTCATGTCAACGGTTTCGCTGTATTGGTTTACCGTCAGGTTCTCCGCTACGCAAATATACAGCACGCTCACCTGCGCAGGGTCGGGAATCGCGGGCTGCGGTTCCGCCTCATACGGGGGCAAATCCATTGTGGAGGACACGTACAGAGGGCAGGACGCCAACAGATTCCCGTCCAGGTACACCTCAATATTCGCCGTAACGGACACGCCGTCCACTGCCGTCGCGTCCGCAGCGCTTAGCGCCGTGCCCGCGGCGGGCGAATAGTTCATGGCAGGTTCGCTGCCCATAATATCGGCAATATACAGGGACGGCATTGCCTCGGCGGGTACGACCGCCCAATATACAAACGTATCCCCGTAAGCGCTTGCGGACACGGTCATGCCCATCGCGGCGCCGTTCGCATCCGTCCAGCCCAGCGTTACCGTCGGCAGCACGGATACGTCCTGCGCCAGCGCCGCCATGGGCAGCGCCAGCTGCGCCGCAAGCAGCACCAGACAGGCGATTACTGCCGTCAGCCGCCTCATCCCTCCGAAAATATGCTTTGCCATTTATGATATCCTCCTTCTTTTCAAAAGGCGTGTTGCTATGAATCCAATCCTATTGTACGGGGTTTCATTTGCACTGTCAAGAAAGTCGGGCTGGCAGTTCATGCCGCAACGAGTCGTTTTTTACAAATGCTGCGCGATGTGTTTTCGCAGTTTTTCCCCCGCCAACAAGGGGGAAGGGCTTTGGACGGCGAATACACATAGGAATGATACTGTGGAGGAGAAGCCCTATGTGTGATTATCCCGACCTGCGCGAGGTTCCGCTTTCCGATCAAACGATGTTTAACGGCGTCCTGATTGACGTAAGCCATATGCAGGTTCGTCTTCCCAACGGCCACACCGCCCTGCGCGAGATTGTGCACCATAAGGGGGCGGCCGCCATTGTGCCCGTAGATAGCGAGGGCAACGTGTACATGGTGCGCCAGCATCGCGTTGTGGTGGATTTGATGACGCTGGAAATTCCCGCCGGAAAACTTGATTTTGTTGGCGAGGATCCCCTTGCCTGCGCTCATCGGGAGCTTGAGGAGGAAACCGGCCTGCGCGCCGCGCACATGCAGTTGCTCACCCACGTAGTCACCACCCCCGGCTTCTGCACCGAAAAAATCGGCCTCTATCTGGCAACCGGCCTAAGCCAGCACGAGGATCACCCCGATCCCGACGAGTTTCTCCATGTGGTGAAGCTTCCGCTCAGCGAGGCGGTCGCGCGCGTGATGAGCGGGGAGTTCCGCGACGCCAAAACCGCTCTCGGCCTGCTGATGGCCTGGCAGAAGCTTCACGGCTGAACCATCTCCCCTATTGGAAACAACGAATGACCAAGCGCAAAGGTTCCCATTTTTTCAAACAAATTTGGGCAGCCTTTCAAAAGGAGGCATATCATGGTACGACCCAGACGTTTTCCCCTGTTTTTTGTGTGGATCGCCCTGCTCGCGCTGGTCTTGCTGTTAGGCGCGTTCCTCCTCTATCTGGGCCTTACCCAGCCCATGTTTGCCCTTCCGGGCGGTATGATCATGTAACCAACCCATAAAGGACGGTCCATTCTGCCATGCAGACGTATTTAGAGGCCTTTTCCCATCTGCCCACCATGCTCACACCCCGTCTAAAGCTGCGCCCTGTCCGCATGAGCGACGCGCAGGATCTATACGAGTATTCCAGCGACCCCGAGGTAGCGCGCCATGTGCTGTGGGACGCGCACCATTCCATTCACCAAACGCGCGCCTACATCCGTTTCCTGCTCAGGCAGTATCGAAACGCCGCGCCCAGCACCTTTGTTATTGAAATGCGCGATACGGGAAAGGTGGTGGGTACCATCGGCTTTATGTGGGTGCAAACCGAGAACCGTTCCGCCGAGGTCGGCTACAGCCTAAGCCGCGCCTATTGGAACCACGGCCTTATGACCGAAGCGCTTTCGGCGATTCTGGCCTTCGCCTTCGATACGCTCAAGCTTAACCGCATCGAGGCCCAGCACGAGTGCGACAATCCCGCCAGCGGCCATGTGATGACCAAATGCGGCATGCGTCACGAGGGCACCCTGCGCCAGCGCATCTATAACAAGGGCCGTTATGCCGATGTGGATCTGTACGCGATTCTCCGCTCCGATTACCATCCGCAATAAACAAGGGAGGTGACCGTTTTGAAGCGCAGCAAGCGCCTTCTTTGCGTTGCCGCGTGCGTCCTTCTGCCCCTGCTGCTGGCCGCCTGCTCTCAGGATAAAAGCATGGCTTATTCCCGCGCCGTGGAAACCTTTGCCGCCGGTGATTATGCCGCCGCAGCGGAGGCCTTTTCCCGCCTGAGCGGCTATGCCAATTCCGATACCTACCTGGCGTATTCCCAGGGCCTTGTGCTCTACGAGCAGGGCCGCTTTGCCGAGGCGGAGCCGTATTTTGCGCAAACGCGCTCCTTTATGTATGGCGATGAGCGCTACCAATACTGCCATGCCTGGGCCCTTGCCGAGGATGGCCAATACACAGAAGCCGCCGCCCTTTACGAGCAGATGGGCGATTTTGAGGACGCAGCCCAGCGGCGGCAATATTGCCTGGCCTGTGCCGCCGAAGCCGTTAAGGATTATGAAACCGCCCTGTTTGCCTACGAGGCGGCAGGTACCTGTGCCGATTCCGAGGAGCGCCTGTACAACCTGCAGGGCCAGGTTTACAACCGCGCCATCGAGCTAAAGGCATCTGGCGATTATCAGCAATCCATTGACCTGTTTAATCTTTTGGGCAATTATCTCTCCAGTGCCGATCAGGCCGTTGAGGCTAAGGAATACCTGCGCGACGAAACCTATCAGCGGGCGGACGTTCTCCTGGCTTCCGGCGATTTGCAGGGGGCATACGACCTCTTTTCTTCCCTGGGCAGCTACCGCGACGCTTCTCAACGCGCGGAGGAGCTTGCGTCCAGCCTCGGAATTGAAATTCAAAGCGAACCATAACTTTTTTCACATAGGAGGCAGATTTCCCATGGCTAAACTCTACTACCGCTACGGCGCGATGGGCTCCAGCAAAACCGCGAACGCCATTATGGTGCGCCACAACTATCTGGAACGCGGTCAGAAGGTGCTCATGCTCAAGCCACGGTTGGATAACCGCGACGGCGAAACGATCATCGCCAGCCGCTGCGGCCTGCAATGCGAATGCCACTTTATTGAGGATATCGACCGCTTTTCCCTGCGCGATTATGACTGCGTAATCGTGGACGAGGCTCAATTTCTCACCAAGCAGCAGGTGGAGCGGCTGGTTCGCGTCGTAGATGTGGAGAATGTGCCGGTCATCGCCTACGGCCTCCGTTGCGATTTTCAGGGCAACCTGTTTGAGGGCAGCCAATGGCTGCTGGCCTGGGCCGATACCATCGAGGAGGTAAAAACCATCTGCTGGTGCGGCAAAAAGGCCGTTTGCAACGCCCGCGTCGTTAATGGCCGCGTGGTGAAGGAAGGCGAACAAATCGTGCTTGGCGGCAGCGAAAGCTACGTCAGCCTTTGCCGCCGCCATTGGACGGAGGGCACGCTCAAGCCCGAGGCGTGAGCGTTCGCCCTTTGCCGCAAACGCCCATATGTTAATACAACCTTGATGCGGAAGCATAGCGCCCTTGCATCTTACATTTTTGCACGAATCAAAACAGCCCCCGCCGCATTTTGTGCGGCAGGGGCTGCTTGATTGTTCCATCATTAGAACTTCAGCGGGTTCACCTTGATGGCCGGGCCCATGGTGGAGCTCATGTACAGCGAACGCACGTAGGTGCCCTTCGCCGCGGCGGGCTTCGCCTTGTTGATGGCGTCCATCAAAACCTGCAGGTTCTCCGTCAGCTTCTCGGCGCCAAAGCTGGCCTTGCCGATGGGGCAGTGAACAATGGAGGTCTTGTCAACGCGGTACTCAACCTTACCGGCTTTAATCTCGGTAATGGCCTTGGCAACGTCCATGGTCACGGTGCCGCTCTTGGGGTTAGGCATCAAGCCCTTGGGGCCCAGGATACGGCCGATGCGGCCAACCACGCCCGTCATATCGGGGGTGGCGATCATCACGTCGAAACCAAACCAGTTTTCGGTCTGGATCTTGTGAACCATTTCCTCGCCGCCTACGAAATCGGCTCCGGCAGCTTCCGCTTCCTTCACCTTGTCGCCCTTGGTTACAACCAGCACGCGCACAACGCGACCGGTGCCATGGGGCAGCACCACCGCGCCGCGAACCTGCTGATCCGCATGGCGGGGGTCTACGCCCAAACGGACGGAGATTTCGATGGTTTCATCAAACTTGGCCTTGCTGGTCTTGCAAACAAGGTCGCAAGCGTCAGCGGGATCATAGGCATTGAGGGTATCGATCAGCTTCGCGCTGTCAACATATTTCTTTCCGTGTTTCATGCTACTGTCCTTCCTGTGGTGCTAGCGG
>JALEIQ010000148.1 GCA_022769795.1 Clostridiales bacterium | reverse complement strand
TGCTTCTGCGACTTTCGATACAATCGATTATCTTACAAGCCAGGAGGCCTTTTCATGGAACTTACCGCAATGAAAGAGCAGCTTACTCAGTTGGAAAGGGAGCTGCATGCCTATGGTCACGCCATGGGCTGCCTGTCCTTTGACGCCGCCACGGTTGCGCCCAGCGGCTCAAGCGAGGCGCGCGGCCTCACCCTTTCCTTTTTGAGCGAGAAACACTACGCCGCGCTGGTCAATCCCCAGGTACGCGAATTGCTGGACGGCCTTTGGAGCCGCCGGGACGAGCTGGACGCGGCTACCCTGCGCCGCACACAGCTTCTTCGGGAGGATTTGGACGAGCTCACGCGCATTCCCGTGGAGGAATACGCCGCCTATGCGCGCATCACCAACGAATCCAGCGAGCGCTGGCGCGCCGCCAAGGCCACCGGCGATTACGCCGTGTTTGAGCCCCTCCTGGCGCAGGTGTTGGACTATTCGCGCCGCTTCGCGGGCTATCGTGACGCAACCCGCCCCGCCTACGACGTGATGCTGGATTCCTATGAAAAGGGCATGGATTCCGCCACGCTGGACGCGCTTTTTTCCATGCTGCGCAGCCACCTCACGCCCCTGCTCGCCAGCCATTCCCCCTCCGAGCCGCCCGCGTTCCTCTCCGCCTGCTGCCCCGTGGAAAGCCAGCGCGCCCTGTCCGCCTATCTCATGCAGGTTCTGGGCCTGGACGGCTCTCGCTGCGCGCTCGCGGAAACCGAGCATCCCTTCACGCAGGGGTTCAGCAAGTACGACGTGCGCATCACCACGCATTATTATGAAAACGCGTTCCTGTCCTCCATGTACAGCGTAATCCACGAGGGCGGCCACGCCCTGTATGAGCAGGGCATCGCGGATGAATACCAGTACACCGCCCTGGCCGACGGCGCGAGCATGGGCATGCACGAAAGCCAAAGCCGCTTCTACGAAAACCTGGTGGGCCGCAGCGCGGGCTTCCTGCGCTTCCTTGCGCCCACGCTGCGCAAGCTTTTCCCCGAGGCCCTGGACGGCGTAAGCGACGATGCGCTCCTGCGCGCGGCCAACCGCGTGGAGCCCTCCCTGGTGCGCACCGAGGCGGACGAGGTTACCTATCCCCTGCACATCATGGTGCGCTATGATCTGGAAAAGCAGCTTGTGGCGGGCACGCTGTCCACCAAGGATCTGCCCGAGGCCTGGAACGCCCTGTATAAGGAGTATCTGGGCGTGGATGTGCCCAACCATACCGTGGGCGTTTTGCAGGATATGCATTGGTCGGAGGGAATGTTTGGCTACTTCCCCACCTATGCGTTGGGCAGCGCCTACGCCTCGCAGTTTATGCACGCCATGCGCCGCGACCTGGATGTGGACGCGCTGCTGGCCAGGGGCGAGCTTGCGCCCATCACGCAATGGCTGGGCAGCCACGTGCATCGTTACGGCAAGCTCTACCCGCCCGCCGTGCTGCTTGAGCGCGCCACCGGCGAGGCCTTCCAGCCCCGGTATTATGTGGAGCACCTGCAAGCCGTACTGAAAGGCTGCTGAGCGCCGTATGCACATCAGGCAGGCATGCGCGGGGGACGTGTCCCGCATCGCGGAAATCCTTGTATTCAATAACCGCTTAAACTTCTTCCCCATTTTCAAGGACGAACAGTTCTCCTTTGGGGAAATGCAGGTTGTGCCCATCGCTCAGGCGTACCTGAGCGATTCCGCGGCGCTTGGCGGCGTCTACGTTTACGACGACGGGCTGGTGCGGGGCTTTGTACAAATCTGCGGAAGCGAAATCAAAAAGCTCTATGTAGACCCCTTTTTTCAAAACCGGGGCGTTGGCGCGGAGCTGCTTGATTACGCCCTTGCGCAAAAGCACGCCGCATTCCTCTGGGCCTTGGAAAAGAATGTGCGTGCCCTTCGGTTTTACCAGCGGCACGGCTTCCGCCTGACGCAGGAGCGCGTGCTTGAGGAGGGTACCACAGAATACCTGGTGAAGCTGGAGCACTGAGCGTTGTTAGAAAGCAAACACCCGGCGGGAGCGTTCCCACCGGGTATTGTCGATAAACCTCATAGATACGCAACGAGCCGCAGCGCCAGCCCAGGCGGGCTGGCGCGTTTCTCGCTTGAAAACGCTGCGGCGTAAGGCTTTGGGGCTCCGCCCCAAACCCCGGCAGGGGCATAATGCCCCTGCACCCCGTTCTTTTTCGATAGCCTAACACCCGACGGGAGCATTCCTGCCGGGTGTGAATTTTTTGCGTTTTCATCTTTCCGCGCGCCCCGCTAATTACGCAGGCTGTGCAACGGCGCGGGAATGCGCCCGCCGCGCTCGATAAACGCGTCGTTTCGGTACCCGTTCACGGGCATAACGGGCGCAAAGCCAAACAGTCCGCCGAAGTTTACGGTATCGCCCGCCTTTTTGCCCGGCGCGGGAATCACGCGCACGGCGGTGGTTTTATTGTTCACCATGCCAATGGCCGCCTCGTCGGCGATAATTCCGGCGATGGTGTTGGCGCTGGTATCACCGGGAATGGCGATCATATCCAGCCCAACGGAGCATACGCAGGTCATGGCCTCCAGCTTTTCAATGGTAAGGCATCCTGCCTGCGCCGCCTCAATCATGCCGATATCCTCGCTCACGGGAATAAACGCGCCACTCAGGCCGCCCACATGGCTGGAAGCCATCACGCCGCCCTTTTTCACCATATCGTTGAGCATGGCCAGGGCCGCCGTGGTGCCGGGCGCGCCCGCCATTTCCAGGCCCATCTCGCTCAAAACATACGCAACGCTGTCGCCGCGCGCGGGGGTGGGAGCCAGGGATAGATCCACAATGCCAAAGGGCACGCCCAGACGGCTGGCCGCCTCCTGCGCCACCAGCTCGCCCACGCGGGTGATTTTGAAGGCCGTGCGCTTGATGGTTTCCGCCAGCACGTCAAAGGGCTGACCGTGAATTTCCGCCAGCGCGCGCTGCACCACGCCGGGGCCGCTTACGCCCACGTTCACCACGCATTCCGGCTCGCCCACGCCGTGAAACGCGCCCGCCATGAAGGGGTTGTCCTCCACGGCGTTGGCAAACACCACAATCTTGGCGCAGCCAAAGCCGTCGCTGTCCGCGGTGAGGGCGGCGGTCTGCTTAATCACATGGCCCATCTTGCGCACCGCGTCCATATTGATGCCGCTGCGGGTGGAGCCCACGTTCACGCTGCCGCACAGGCGCTCCGTCTTTTGAAACACCTCCGGCATGGCCTCCAGCAGCGTTTCCTCCGCACGGGTGGAGCCCTTATGCATCAGCGCGCCAAACCCGCCGATAAAGTTTACGCCCACCTGGGCGGCGGCCTTGTCCAGCGCCACGGCGATGGCCATGGGGTCGTCCCCGCAGATCATGCTCACCGGGGTCACGCTGATGCGCTTGTTCACAATGGGCACGCCCAGCTCGCTTTCCAGCTCGCCGCCAACCTTCACCAGATCGCGCGCCTTGCGCGTCACCTTTTCATACACGGCTTCGGCGGTTTCACGGTCGGTATTACGCTTGCAGTCCAGCAGGCTGATGCCCATGGTGATGGTGCGTATGTCAAAGTGCTGCTCATGCACCATCTGCATGGTTTGCAGGATTTCGTTGACCTCAATCATCGTTTTTCCTCCCGCCCGTCAGATACGGTGCATCGCGTCAAAGATGTCCGTGCGCTGGATGCTGATCGCCTCGCCCATTTCGCCGCCCACCTCGTTAAGCTTCTCCGCCGCCTCGCTGAAGGGCACGGCCGCTTCTGTTATATCCACAATCATGAGCATGGTAAAGTAGCCGTCCAGAATGGTCTGAGAAATTTCCAGCACATTAATATTCATTTCAAACAACGCCGTGCTTACCTTGGCAATGATACCCGGCTTATCCACGCCCGTAACCGAAACCAGCGCCTTTTGCATTTCCATTTCCCTCCCTAAGGCATTTCTTCCCGCTTACCATACCGCAGGCGGGGACGGCTTGTCAATGCATGGCTTGCTTTTTTCCCGGTTTTGTGGATAATAGCATGGAGGCCTTCTAACACAGAAAGGGGCGTTCGTATGCAAAAGCGTGCTGTTGCCGTACACGATATATCCTGCGTGGGCCGCTGCTCCCTTACGGTGGCGCTGCCCGTGCTTTCCGCCGCCGGGCTCGATACCGCGGTGGTTCCCACGGCGCTGCTCAGCACCCATACGGGCGAGTTTACGGGCTATACCCATTTGGATCTTTCAAACCAGCTACTGCCAATCGCCCGGCATCTTTCCACGCTTGGGCTGCATTTTGACGCGTTCTACTCCGGCTACCTGGCCTCCGGCGCGCAGGTGGACGAGGTGCTTGAAATGACCGGCCTTTTGTGCGACGAGAGCACGCACATTTTTGTAGATCCCGCCTTTGCCGATCACGGCCGCATGTATTCTCTGATGGACGATAGCATTCCCCGGCAGATGCGCCGCCTGTGCGCCCGCGCGCGCACCATTGTGCCCAACCTTACCGAGGCCGCCTTTTTGCTGGACGAGCCCTATCCCGGCGAGTATGCTAAACGCGAAACCGTCAGCGGCCTGTGCCATGGCCTGCGCGCCCTGGGGCCGGAAAACGTGGTAATTACCGGCGTGACCTTTGATTCCGAGCAGACCGGCGTGGCGCTGCTGGCTCCCGGCATGGACGAACCCGCCTTCCTGTTCCGCAAGCGCTACGACGGCGTGTTCTACGGCACGGGCGATGTGTTCGCCTCCCTGCTGCTGGGCGCGCTCATGAACGATCAGCCCCTGCAAGCCGCCGTGGACACGGCGCTGGATATCACCCATCAAAGCATCCGCCTTACGCTGGAGGGCGGCGAGCCCCTGCGCTACGGCGTTCAGTTTGAAAGGGCCCTGCCCCAGTACTGGGCCAGGCTGCACAAAAGCTGAAGCATGCGCCGCGCCTTTGAGGCATATCCTCCCCTAAACCACCGTTTATGGGGGAGGCTTTTTTCATGCTCGAAAAGCTCAAGCGCGCGGACATTCCGCAGGAATTGGTATTTGGCTGGCCCCGCTCCGTTCTCCTTGGCGATGAAAAGCTCATTGTGGAGCAGCACCAGGGTATCTATGCCTGCACCGAGCAGGAGATCGTTCTCAAAACCCTTTGCGGCCATCTGGTCATCAGCGGGCAAAGGCTCTCGCTTTCGCGTTACGACCGCGACGGCCTGGTTGTGTTTGGCAAAATTGAAAAGCTGAGCTATCGCCCGAAAGGATGACCGCCGTGAAAAGCCTTCGCTTTCCCCTGTGTACCCACCGGTTCGCACTTTCGGGCCTGAACCTGGAGCGCTTTATGAACACCGTCAAAAAGGCTGGCATTCCCCTTTTGAGCGTAAAGCGCCAAAACCAGCGCACCCTTGTGTGCGAATGCTATTCCGCCGACCTGCCCGGGCTCAGTCAGCTTGCGCAGGAGAAGGGCTGGCGCATGCGGGATATACGCCCGTTGGGCCTGAGCGCGCTTCTGGACGCGCTCAAGCGCAGGCCGGGCATTCCCGTCGGGCTGGTGCTGGCCGCGGCGCTGGCCATAGGGCTTTCGCAGTTCATTTGGCGCGTGGAGATACACGGCGCGGGCCCGTATCAGGCGGAAATCTCCGCCTACCTGACCGAGGCGGGCTGCAAACCCGGCATAGCGCGCGCCGGGTTTGACGCGCAAGCGCTGGAGCGCGCGCTCACCCGCCGCTATCCGGCAATCGCGTGGTTTCATGTGTACGTGTATAATATCACCCTGGTTGTGGACGTAACCCAGGGCGTGCCCATGCCCGATTTGCCCTCCGCCACGCCCGGCGACGTGGTCGCCCAGCGCGGCGGCATCGTGGACTCGGTGCAGGTGTATGCGGGCACCGCCGCCGTAAAGCCGGGCGACGTGGTGCGCAAGGGGCAGGTGCTCATCCGCGGCGTGGAGCGCGCGGCGGATGAGCAATACACCCCTGTGCGCGCGCGCGGCGTGGTCATGGCCCGCTGCTGGCAGTCCCACACGGTGCGGATGCCCCTGCGCGATATAAAAAGCGCCGAAACGGGCCGCGAGGTATCGCAGACCCAGGTATGCACGCCCTGGTACAGCCTGCCCCGCCAGCTGGACAGCCCGGATTTTCTGGCCTACAACACCTATGTGTCCACCACGCCGCTTGTGGGCTGCTTTTTCCCTGTTTTTGTAAAAGAAATTGTCCGGCGCGAGGTAAGCCTGGAATATGCGCCCCGCTCCCAGGACGAGGTGCGCCGCGAGGCGGCGGACGCGGCCCTGGAAAAGCTGAAAACCGCGCTGTATGGCTATGAGATCATTGACAAATGGGTAGATTATTGTATGATAGAAGGTGATACATTGGCCGCGACCGCCACGGCGGAATGGCTGATGGATATCGGCGGCGATTCGCCGCCGTGATCGGAGGCATGTTTTTTTGACGCTGATTCCAACCGTCCGCGTTCCCTTGAGCGGCATGGACGCCTATCTTTCCATTTTCGGCGCAAACGGGCGCAATCTGCCCATGATTGAAACCGACCTGAGCGTGCGCATGGAGGTGCGCGGATCGGAGCTGGTTATCACCGGCGACGAAGCCAACGCGCGCATGGCCGCGCAGGTGGTGGAAAAGCTGATGGAGCTGGATAGCCGCCACGCCCAGATTGACCGCACCACCCTGCGCTACGCGCTCAGCCTGGTGCGTGAGGACAGGCTTGACCAGCTGGACGATATCGCCTTTGAGGTGGTGGCCATCACGCACAAGGGCCGTCCCGTGCGCTGCAAAACCCTGGGCCAGTATGAGTATGTAAAGGCCATCCGCAGCCATGAGCTCACCTTCGCCGTGGGCCCGGCGGGTACGGGCAAAACCTACCTGGCCATGGCGTTGGCCGTGGTGGCCCTGCGCAACAAGGAAATTGAGCGCATCGTGCTCACCCGCCCCGCCGTGGAGGCCGGTGAAAAGCTGGGCTTTCTGCCCGGCGATTTAAGCCAGAAGGTGGATCCCTACCTGCGCCCCCTCTATGACGCGCTCTACGATATGATGGGCGCGGAAAGCTACCAGCGCCTGCAGGAGCGCGGCGTTTTGGAGGTGGCCCCGCTGGCGTATATGCGCGGCCGCACCCTGTCCGACAGCTTCATCATCCTGGACGAGGCGCAAAACACCACCCCCGAGCAAATGAAGATGTTCCTGACCCGCTTTGGCGCGGGCAGCCGCGTGGTTGTCACCGGCGACGCCACCCAAACCGACCTGCCCATGGGCCGGCAGAGCGGACTTATACAGGCTATGGACGTGCTCAAGGATATTCCCGAAATCGCCATCATCAGGCTGGGGCAAAGCGACGTAGTGCGCCACGACCTGGTGCAGACCGTCGTAAAGGCCTACGACGCATACGAAAGAGCGCGAAGGAGTGAGGGCTGTGATGCCAGGTAAACGTCCTGTTCGCAACAAAAAAAGGCAATTCACTTGGGAAACGCTTGCGCAGGCGCTTCGTTCCAACAGGGCGCAGCGCGTTTATATCGTGCTGGGCGGCACGGCGGTTCTGTGCGCGCTGTTTCTGCTGGCCATCACGCCCCAGCGCTACGACCTCAAGGTGGGCGATATCGCGCACACCACCATCACCGCCAGCAAGGACGTGGTGGATGAAATCAGCACCGCCCGCCAGCGCGAGGAGGCCGCCAAGCAGGTGGAGCCCAGCTATGTGTTCAGGGAGGATGTGGCCACCCAGGTGCTGCAAAACCTGAACACCGTACTTTCCCAGGCCGGCGCGGTGCAGCAGTACGGCCAGAAGGTGCTGGAGCAGTTTGCGCCGGATGATCCGCGCAAGCAAAGCACCTATGTTTTTGCCGAGGCGGAGCTCAAGTACGCCAAATCGCTGCTTACGCACATCACCTTTGCGGATTACCAGCTGAATACCCTTCTGCGCGCTACGGACCAGCAAATGGCCGATCTATCCGAAAACCTGACCGCCGCGGTGGAAAACACGCTCAACACCACCATCCGCGAGGGGTATGTAAACGAGTCCATCCAATATTTGCAGCAGATTATCGGCTATAAAACCGATATGGATCTGCTGCAAAACGTGGTCACGCCTATTTTGCGCAAGGTCATTCAGCCTAACATGGTCATTGACCAGGAAGCCACCGAAAAGCTGCGCGATGAGGCGCGTAGCGCCGTTGAGCCCGTGATTTACAAGCAGGGGCAAAACATTGTGCTGGCGCGCGAGCGCGTAACGGCCAATCAGTTGGAAATGCTG